>JADHQF010000007.1 GCA_016778085.1 Luminiphilus sp.
GGCTGCACGCCCCAATTAGTGTAACGGTCTGCAACGCCAGACCCGTTGAAGTCACCGCTCCAGAATCGATCGCCGTTATTGCTCCAAATCCAGACCCCTTCCGCGTCAGCATCAGATCCGCCAAGCCAAATGAAGGGGGCATCTGAGCCGTCTTCTGCCAAGGTCTTTTCAAGCTGCTCCTCGGAGAGATGATTCATCGCGGCATTCAGTATCGCCGTATTTTCCCGAGATGAGTCGACCCTCGCTAGATAGCCGACGTTAGACCCCAGCGTCATAGCGCCAGCGCGCTCTGAGGCCTCAGGCCAGCTTGCGGGCTCAGTTACGATTTTGTAGGTGTGACCACCGTGTTTGAAAACGGTGTCCGCCATAGCATCGCTCGACACCAAGGCAGACAGCAAAAAAACCGCCATGGAGGCGGTGACTGCTGTTCTGCATGTCTTCCTTGCGGATTGCGCAAGGGTGCGTATCAATTGCTTCATGTTCGGAGCGCCGTGCGAATTGCAAGGGCTGATGAAATTAGCACCCGAGAGCACTCTTCACCAGTTTTTAGCATGTGTATATTGACGCAGTCACCCCGGCGATTATTCCCCCGAGGTAAGGTTTGCGGGGGCAGCTCTCGGGGGTAATTTTGCGGCATAGCGAGGCAGTGCCATAAGAAGTTAGTGCTTACTAACCTACAACCCAAATCAAAAGCCAATATCTGGATAGCCGTCAGCGGGCAACGTCCTTGCCAAACTGTTTCTGGTGGCAATAATAGCTTCAAGGTTGCGGCAAAATGACCAGCCTGGTTACATCGGCGCATGGATTCTCCGTTAGCTTGAGATTACGCGGTTTTTTACGGGAGATCGCTCCATTTTCAAGGTTTTTCGGCTATTTTCTGCTTTGGTGATGCTTTTTCAGGCGATTTCGCGTAAAAAGCGGTCTTTTCGCGGCATTTTAGGAGCTTGATTCGGTGTCACCATGATTTTGATGATCGACAACTACGATTCATTCACTTGGAATGTCGTCCAATATCTTTGGGAGTTGGGCGCAGAAGTCGACGTGCAGCGTAATGACGCGATCAGTCTGGCTGATATCGAATCGCGGGCGCCCAAGGGAATCTGCATCTCCCCCGGCCCCTGCTCACCCAAGGAAGCGGGTATTTCCATGTCGGTGATCGAGCACTTCGCCGGCAAAGTGCCGATATTTGGTATTTGTCTGGGACAACAGAGCATTGGCGCCGTTTTTGGGGGTCAGATTGTCCGCGCGCAAAAAGTGATGCACGGCAAAACCAGCCCCATTTATCATACGGGTGAAGGCGTGTTCAAAGATTTGCCCAGCCCATTCACTGCTACCCGTTATCACAGTCTCGTGGTCGACGCAGACTCGCTGCCTGATTGCCTCGGGGTCACTGCCTGGACCGAGGACGACAGCGGCGCCAAGGAGGCGATCATGGGGCTGCGTCACCGCGAGCTTGATATTGAAGGCGTGCAGTTTCACCCCGAGTCCATTCTCTCTGAACATGGCCACGCCATGCTGGGTCAGTTTCTGGCACGATGTGCCTGAGCTACTAGCGGACAAACCAACATGACGCTCCAAGAGGCACTCGAGCAATGGGTGGAGGGAAGAGATATCTCCCGCGATGCAATGCGCGCCGTGATGACGACGGTCATGACAGGCGAGGCGTCTCAGGCACAGATTGGTGCGTTGCTGGTGGCTCTCCGTATGAAAGGCGAGGCCATTGAAGAAATTGCCGGCGCCGCAGAGGTGATGCGCGAGTTGGTGACTCCTGTCTCGGTAACCGGTGATCATGTGATTGACCTGGTGGGAACAGGTGGCGATGGTGCCAACCTGTTCAATGTATCGACTGCGGCCACTTTTGTAGCCGCCGCCGCAGGCGCACAGGTCGCCAAGCACGGTAATCGATCGGTCTCGAGCAGCAGTGGTTCATCCGATGTACTCGAGACGTTCGGAGTTAATCTTGACGTAAGCCCCGAGCAGATCGCCGCCTGTGTTCAGAAAGTGGGCCTGGGCTTCATGTTTGCGCCCGCGCATCACGGGGCCATGAAGCACGCCGTCGGTCCGCGGCGTGAGCTCGGGCTGCGCACCCTCTTTAACGTACTGGGCCCGCTGACGAACCCCGCAGGGGTGAAAAGGCAGGTGCTTGGCGTTTACGACGCGGCGCTCTGCGAACCCTTGGCTAAGGCGCTGGCCCGGTTAGGCAGTGAGCACGCGTTGGTCCTTCACAGCGACGACGGGCTCGATGAAATCTCTATTGCGGTACCCACTCGGGGTTTTGAGTTGAAGGCCGGTGAAATCTCCCCGATTGAGATTGACCCCGTCCCTTTGGGTCATGCCCACGAAAGCTTGAACGGGTTGCAGGTAGAGAGCGCAGAGGAATCCGCGCGTCTGATTCGGGCCGCGCTGGGTGGGGACGACGGTGCCGCCAGCATCAAGGCCCGCTCCATCATTGCGCTGAATGCAGGCGCCGGGATTTATGTATCAGGGGTGGCTGACTCACTGGCTTCAGGTATTGCTGCTGCCGAACAAGCGATGGCATCGGGCGCTGCCATGCAGAAACTGGAGGCGTTCGTCGCTTTCACGCAGGCTTTGCCAGAGCAGCAAGGGGGAGCGCCTGCCTCATGACCACCAAGCTTGCCGCACCCACGGTGCTGAAACAGATTTTCGACCGCAAGACCGAGGAGGTCGCCGAGCGTAAGCAACAGCGGTCGCTCGCGGAGCTCAAACAGCTGGCGGCTCGCGCGGACCCTGCGCGGGGCTTTCGCCGAGCGCTCTCCAATCGGGTGGTTCAGGGTCAGGCGGCCGTGATTGCCGAGGTGAAAAAGGCGAGTCCCAGTAAAGGGGTGATTCGCGAGGCGTTTCATCCCGCCGAGATTGCCGCCAGCTATGAGGCGGGTGGTGCGACCTGTTTATCGGTGCTGACTGACATCGATTTTTTTCAAGGGGCGGACGACTATTTGCAAGCCGCTCGCGGCGCCTGCTCGCTGCCGGTGTTGCGCAAAGATTTCACCCTCGACCCTTATCAGATCTGGGAGGCGAGGGCACTGGGCGCTGACGCCATTTTGCTCATTGCTGCGTGTCTGGAATTGCCGCATCTCACAGATTTGCATGACTGCGCCCGCGAGGCCGGTTTGGATGTGCTGGTCGAGGTCCACGATGAGGCTGAACTCGAAGAAGCGCTGACTTTGGGCGGCGATCTTATTGGCATCAATAACCGGGATCTCCACACTTTTGAGACCAGTCTCGACACAACTTACCGGTTACTCGAGCGGATACCTGCCGAGGTGCAGGTGGTGACCGAGAGTGGCTTCAGTTCCGCAGCACAGGTCGCAGAGATGCGGGGGGGCGGGGTGCACACCTTTCTCATCGGCGAGACCTTTATGCGGGCAGAGGATCCCGGAGCTGCGCTGGCGGCGATGTTTGCCGGCGACTGACACAGCCGAGCCTGCTGAGTAGCCATCTCGCTGACTCATAAAGGTGTTAAAGCGTTGCAAGTAAAGCGTTACTTACGCTGGTGAGGCTCGGTTTGCTTAACTCGAGTGATTTAACTGGAAGTCCCACATCTTAGGGAGCCTGCTGAGCTCGAACTCAACAAAGAGCGGTTCTATTTTCCCTAAATCCAGTAGGTGGTGCGTGTCATCAGCTGGCTCGCCAGTGTCATCACGTCCTTCACAGGGCGCGGGAACTCCTCGCCGCCATGGTCCAGTGCTTCCGCGCCGTGGCGCTCCTCGTCGTTCAGCATCTGCTGCAGAATCAACTGAGACTTCCTGTCCTCACCGGGTAAAGCCTTCAGGTGCGACCGAAGATGGCTGGCGACGCGCTCCTCGGTGGCGTGGACAAACCCCAGGCTGACCTTGTCACCCGCCATGGCAGTGGCGGCACCCAGCGCAAAAGAGCAAGCGTAAAACAGGGGGTTCAAACGACTGGGTTCAGCATCGAGCTCGGTTAATCGCGCCTCGCACCAAGCCAGATGGTCTGCTTCCTCCTGCGCGGCACCGAGGAGCTTCTCTCGCGTCTTATTTGAGCGGGCAGCCAGTGCCTGTCCCTGATAGAGGGCCTGTGCGCAGACCTCTCCGGTGTGGTTCACCCGCATCAAGCCCGCGGAATGCTCGCGCTCGCGTGGGCTCAGCGTAGGCTCATCGTGGCCGACCGCCGGGGAGGGTCGAGATGCTGCCTCGGGGAGCGATACGGATTCGCCCGCCAACTGACGAAGCCGCTTGTCGACGCGACTCAAAAGGCGGTCGATGCCGCTAAGGGGTCGTCGCGATGAAGTGTGAGTGAGTTCAGTCATGAGCCAAGCTTAACGATCTATGGCCCGCCAACCAATATCCCGGCGGCAGACCATGCCTTCCCAGCTGATCTGATCGACACCGGTATAGGCCGCCGCAATGGCATCGGCGATGGAATCACCGAGCGCACTGACGCAGAGCACGCGGCCGCCTTGCGTCACCAAGCTATCACCGGCTTGCTGCGTGCCGGCGTGGAACACCTTGGTTGTGGCCGGCCACTCCGTCTTCAGGCCCTTAATCTCATGGCCCTTTTCATAGGAGCCCGGGTAACCCCCCGCGGCCAACACTACCCCGACAGCGGGTCGCGGATCCCAGTCAGCGGACATCTCATCCAGCCGGCCGTCGAGCGCAGCGAGGCACAGCGCACCGAGGTCGTCTCTCAAGCGGTGCATGATAGGCTGGGTTTCTGGGTCGCCAAAACGGCAGTTGTATTCGATGACCGAGGGATTCCCCTCTGCGTCAATCATGAGCCCGGCGTAGAGAAAGCCGGTATAGGGGTGTCCTTCTTCCGCCATGCCCTCCACGGTGGGCTGAATCACCCTGTCCATCACTTTGGCGAAGACGGCGTCGGTCACAACCGGCGCAGGGGAGTAGGCACCCATGCCGCCGGTATTGGGACCCGTATCTCCCTCGCCAATACGTTTGTGATCCTGAGAGGTGGCCATGGGCAGCACGTGCTCGCCATCGACCATCACGATAAAGCTTGCCTCTTCGCCTTCAAGAAAGCCTTCCACGACAACCCGCGCCCCGGCGTCACCGAACTTGTTATCGGCGAGCATGTCGTGGATGGCCGCCTCCGCTTCATCCAGGGTCATCGCCACTATCACCCCCTTCCCGGCAGCGAGGCCGTCGGCCTTGATGACAATGGGCGCGCCTTGCTCTCGGACATAGGCCATAGCAGGCTCGATGTCGGTAAACACTGCATAGGACGCGGTGGGGATGTTGTGCCGCGCGAGAAAGTCCTTGGTAAAGGATTTACTGCCTTCCAATTGTGCGGCACCAGCGGTGGGACCAAAGCAGGGCAGATTGAGCTCGGCGAATCGGTCCACAATCCCGGCAACTAATGGCGCCTCCGGACCAATGACGGTCAGTGCGCAGTCCTGCTCCCGGGCAAAACGCGCGAGGCCTTCAATGTCCGTGGGATCGAGTGGCACGTTTTCGAGTTTCGGCTCGAGTGCCGTGCCGGCGTTACCCGGCGCTACATAGACCCGAGCGACCGTATCCGGTTCGGCCAGCTTCCAGGCCAGCGCGTGTTCGCGCCCACCGCTACCCACAACCAGAATATTCATAAGGCGGTCTCGCTTTGGTTCACTGATCAGTGCCGGAAATGGCGCATGCCGGTGAACACCATGGCCATGCCCGCCTCATTTGCCGCCGCGATCACCTCTTCATCTCGCATGGAGCCACCAGGCTGAATCACCGCGGCGATCCCGCGCTCGGCCGCATTGTCGATGCCATCCCGGAAAGGGAAGAAGGCGTCCGAGGCCATTACCGCACCTTTTACCTCAAGCCCCGCGTGCTCTGCCTTGATCGCGGCGATGCGCGCAGAATTCACCCGTGACATTTGGCCGGCGCCTACTCCGATCGTGCGCTGGTTGGCGGCATAAATGATGGCATTGCTCTTGACGAACTTGGCCACTTTCCAGGCGAACAATAAGTCGTCCCACTCGGCGTCAGTGGGTGCGCGTTCGGTCGCGACTGTGAGCTCGTCACGCGACACCATGCCGTTGTCGCGGTCCTGAATCAGCAGCCCACCGTTGACTCGTTTGAAGTCTCTGGCGGAGGCGGGGGCGGCCCAGGCGCCGGTGCGCAGTAGCCGCACGTTTTCCTTCGCTGCAACGGCAGCGATGGCGTCGTCAGATATTTCTGGCGCAATGATCACTTCGACAAACTGCCGCTCGACAATCGCCGCCGCCGTAGAGCCGTCCAGCTCTCGGTTAAACGCAATGATGCCGCCGAACGCTGACTCAGTATCCGTGTGGAAGGCGAGGTCGTAGGCGCCCATCAAATCCGGCGCGATCGCCACGCCACAGGGATTGGCGTGTTTGACGATCACGCAGGCCGGCGCGTCGAAGCTCTTCACGCACTCGAGCGCGGCGTCGGTATCGGCCACGTTGTTGTAGGACAGGGCCTTGCCCTGCAATTGCTCGGCACTACTGATGCCGACCTCGGTCTGCCGCGCCTCCCGATAAAAAGCGGCGCTCTGGTGTGGGTTTTCCCCGTAGCGCATCTCCTGCACCTTTTCGAACTGCAGGTTGAAGGTGCGCGGGTAGTCCTCAGAGCCACCCTCGACTAGGCAGCCAAAGTGATTGGCGATCATGCCGTCATAAACGGCGGTATGCTCGTAGGCACGAATCGCAAGCTCAAATCGCGTCCTCAGCGTGGTGTGGCCGTCATGGGATTCGAGTTCAGCGAGGATCCGACCGTAGTCGCCGGACGACACCACGATGGCGACGTCGCGGTGGTTCTTTGCTGCCGCACGGACCATTGTCGGGCCACCGATATCAATATTTTCCACCGCGTCTTCCAGCGTGCAGTCTGGCCGTGCGACGGTGGCCTCAAAAGGGTAGAGGTTCACCACCACAAGATCGATGGGGGGGATCTCGTGGGCGGACATCACTTCATCGTCTCTGCCGCGCCGGCCGAGAATGCCCCCGTGAATCTTTGGGTGCAGCGTTTTCACGCGACCATCCATCATCTCGGGAAACCCGGTGTGATCTGAGACTTCTACCACGCTCAATCCTTCTTCGCGGAGCAGTCGACACGTGCCGCCGGTAGAGAGAATCTCGACGTTGCGTGCCGCCAGTGCGCGGGCGAAATCAACGATGCCGCTTTTATCTGAGACACTAATGAGGGCGCGCCTCAGGGGGGCCAGTCCGGCTTCGCTCATGGTCTATCGTTTCCCTTTGCTCGTGGTTTTGCTCGTGGTTTTGCCCTTGGTTGGTTTGGCGGCAGCGGTTCTGCTGGAGGGTGCTTTGCGCCTGCGGGCAGATCGCTTAGGCTCAGAGGGCTCTGATTCAGCCAGCAAGCCATGTTGACGGAGTTTTTTCCGCAGGGTGCCCCGGTTCAGTCCCAGCATGGCTGCAGCGTGGCTTTGGTTGTGCTGGGTGTAGTCCAGCACAGCTTCGAAAAGCGGCTCCTCTACTTGGTGTATCACCATGTCATAAAGCTCACTGCAGGCTTCTCCGTCGAGCGTCTCAAGGAAGTGGCGAATCGCTTCACTCGCGCTGTCACGCAGAGGTGGCGGGCCTGACGGTGTTTTCTTGCGACGCTTGGTGACGGCGCTATGCTTAGGTGGCTTCACGCGGCCACGAGCATCTGAGGGCACATCGGGGGAGACATTTGAGATGTCGGCGCAGTGGCGGATACTGCTGACATCAGCGCATCGGTCATCTCACGTAAGCAGACGATCTGCTCCTCAGCTGACTCGATGCGATTGAAAGCCTGTCGCCAGGCGCGGGCGTCATCTGCGGAGATGGCCTGCTGCGCGGTCAACGACTCGAGCAGCCACGCCTGATGCTTGCGCGCAATGCGCGGCCCCAGATGGTGACCGTGAAATTCGTGGAGCCGCAGAAGGTGATCGCCTTGTAGACGGAGTTGCTGACTTAGCGCAGGGGTTCGCGCGCCCTCGTCTTCCGCGCACAAGGCGGATGCAATTGCGCCGGGGAGCCAGAGTTGACCTTGCGCCGCGCGACCAATCATGACGCCAGCGGCGCCCGTGAGCGCTAAGACCGCCCGTGCCTTTTCTGCAGAGCCGATGTCGCCATTGGCGATGACCGGGATCGTCACTGCACGCACAATTTCGCCGATGGTTTGATACTCGGCTTGCCCCTTAAAGCGGTCTGCGCGGGTGCGGCCATGAACGGTCAGCATTTGAATGCCCGCGCTTTCGGCAATCCGTGCAATGGTGACGCCATTGCGATGCTCGGGGTCGGTGCCAGTGCGGATTTTGACCGTGACGGGCACATTGACCGCGTTGACGACCGTTTCGAGAATGCGGCCTACTAGGGCTTCGTCGGCCAGCAGCGCGGACCCTGCGGCGCGGCGGCAGACTTTTTTTGCCGGGCAGCCCATGTTGATGTCGATGATGTCGGCACCCAGATCCGCGTTGAAGCGCGCGGCCTCCGCCAGCTGCTGGGGGTCATAGCCCACAATCTGCACCGAGCGGAGCCCTGCCCGGGCACTGTGTCGTTGTCGTTGTGTTGTTTTGCGCGACTGGGCCAAGCTGAGGTCAGCACTTTGCATCTCGCCCACAGCCATGCCCGCACCCAACTCGACGGCGAGTTCACGCATGGGGAGATCCGTGACCCCGGCCATAGGCGCAAGGAACACGTTATTGCAGGGCTTCAGGCCGCCGATATGCATTGCGAAAAGGACTCAACTTTGAGCCGTGAGTGTAAAGGAGCCAGTGGGGAACCGAAAGATCTACTGGACATTTTTTAACCAGCTGACTCAGGTCTCATAATCCAGCGGTGAGTGTTTCCAAGCGCCTGCGGCAATCTAAAATTGTATTGGCTTACCTGATCCGAGCCTTTACTGGGTCTTGGTTGAGTCGCGGTTCGAGCGCTTATGGCCGGTAGGCGACGTCTCATTCTGTTGGCGCGGAGCACACGGCGCCTTCAACAGCCAATAGCGCATTCAGGGGGGCTTCTAGCTGCTGGCTGTTACCCGAACTATGCGGCTATTTTGCGGCTATCGTCGAGAAAAAGAGTGCAAATGACCAAAAAAGTGGACTCCAGTTAGTTTCTGCGACACACTCGCGCCCCTGTTACTCATATTGGCGGATCAGCCCATGGCGGCAATCCTCGTATTAAATGGGCCCAACCTCAATCTGTTGGGTACCCGCGAGCCCGAGATCTACGGTTCGGAGACTTTGGACGAAATTAACCATCGTTTGCAATCCGAAGCCGAGCGCGCGGGCGCGAGCCTGACCTGTCTCCAGAGTAATAGCGAGCAGGAAATGATCGAGGCGATTCATCAAGCGCGTGCCGATGGCACGCAGTTCATCATTATCAATCCAGCGGCTTTTACTCATACCAGCGTCGCGTTGCGCGACGCCTTGGCGGGTGTCGATATTCCATGCATCGAGGTGCACATTTCTAACGTATACGCCCGCGAACCTTTTCGGCATCACAGTTATATCTCGGACATCGCTGAGGCGGTGATCTCGGGGTTGGGTAGCTTCGGCTATGACTGCGCATTGGCGGCAGTGCTCCAGTCCCTCGACACGCATTCCACGACCCATTGAAGGAACCCACATGGATATTCGCAAAGTCAAAAAACTGATCGAACTGTTGGAAGAGTCGAATATCGGCGAAATCGAGATCAAAGAGGGCGAGGAATCGGTTCGCATTAGCCGTCATGGTAACCCGCCTGCAGCACCGGTCGCGTATGCGGCGCCGGCGCCTGCCGCGCCCGCGGCGGCTCCGGCTGAGGCACCCGCTGCTGAGTCTGCTGCACCCGCCGCCGCGCCGGTGGCTGACAATGCGGTGTTGTCGCCCATGGTGGGTACCTTTTACCGCTCGCCCAGCCCTGAAGCTCCCTCGTTTGTTGAGGTCGGCCAGACCGTGCGCGTCGGCGACGTGCTCTGCATTGTCGAGGCCATGAAGATGATGAATCAGATTGAAGCCGATCGCGCTGGCACGGTCACTGCGATACACGTTGAGAACGGTGAAGCCGTCGAGTTTGATCAGCCGCTGATCTCCATTTCCTGAAGCGTGGGTGAGCGACCCAAAAAGGACATTCCCCATGCTTGAAAAAGTACTGATCGCCAACCGCGGCGAAATTGCGCTTCGAGTGTTGCGCGCCTGTAAAGAGTTGGGCATCAAGACCGTGGCTGTGCACTCCACAGCCGACCGGGACCTTAAGCACGTTCGCCTCGCTGACGAGGCCGTGTGTATTGGCCCGCCGCCATCGGCCCAGAGCTACCTCAACGTGCCCTCCATTATCAGTGTGGCCGAGCTGACCAACGCAGACGGCATTCACCCGGGTTATGGCTTTCTGTCAGAGAACGCTGACTTTGCCGAGCAGGTAGAGAAGAGCGGCTTTACTTTCATTGGCCCCACCGCAGATACCATCCGGTTGATGGGTGACAAGGTGTCCGCCAAGCAGCAAATGAAGCTCACCGGTGTTCCCACGGTGCCCGGTTCTGAGGGCGCACTGCCGGACGATCCGGACGAGGTCATTCGGATCGCGAGAGAAATCGGTTTCCCGGTGATTGTGAAGGCCGCAGCCGGCGGCGGTGGTCGTGGTATGCGGGTGGTGCACAATGAAGAAGTGCTGCTTTCCTCGATACAGGTGACACAGTCCGAGGCCCAAGCGGCCTTTGGCTCGCCGGTTGTTTACATGGAGAAATTCCTGCAGCGGCCGCGCCACGTCGAAATTCAGGTGCTGGCGGACGGGCAGGGCAATGCGATTCATCTCGGTGATCGCGACTGCTCGCTGCAGCGCCGCCATCAAAAAGTCATCGAGGAGGCGCCAGCCCCCGGTATCGATGATGCGCTGCGCAACGAGATTGGCGACGCCTGTGTGCGCGCCTGCCTGGACATGGGGTATCGCGGCGCGGGCACGTTTGAGTTCTTGTTCGAAGACAACGCGTTTTACTTCATCGAGATGAATACCCGGGTGCAGGTTGAGCATCCCGTGACCGAGATGATCAGCGGTGTAGACATTGTTCGCGAGCAACTGTTGGTCGCCGGCGGAGCGCCCCTGTCGATCAAGCAAGAAGACGTGTCGTTGAAGGGCCACTCGATCGAGTGTCGTATCAATGCAGAGGATCCTCGTACCTTCATGCCCTCACCGGGCACGATCAAAACCTTCCATGCGCCGGGTGGCCACGGCGTGCGGGTCGACTCCCACGTTTACAGTGGCTACACCGTGCCGCCGCACTACGATAGTCTGATTGGCAAGCTGATCACCTTTGCCGACACACGAGAGGCCGCGCTGATTAAAATGCGTCAGGCGCTCGACGAGTTGGTGGTGGATGGGATCCGAACCAACGCTGCCTTGCACCGTGAGCTCGTGACCGACAGCTCTTTTATGGCCGGTGGCGTCAGTATTCATTACCTCGAGAGTAAGCTGGAACACGAGCATTGAGCGCTGCCGCCGACTGGCAGGAGCTCCATTTCACCGCGCATAAGGATCAGGTCAAGTCTCTCGAGGATTGGTTGTTCGCCCGTGGCGCCCTGTCTGTCACGTTGGAGGATGAGGCGGATCAACCGCTTCTCGAGCCGGGTCCCGGTGAGACGCCCTTGTGGGATGCCGTTCGCCTGACAGCGTTGTTTGCCGGTCATGAGGATCTGGCCCCGCTCCTCGGCGAGGTGCCGCCTGAGCTTTGCACGCAGACACCTGCAGCCGCTGTGCCGGTAGCTGATCGCGAGTGGACCCGGGTCTGGGAAGATCAGTTTCACCCCCTGCAGATAGGTGAGCGCCTGTGGATTTGTCCCAGCTGGACGCCCCCTCCCAACCCTGACGCGATCAACATATTGCTCGACCCGGGTCTTGCCTTTGGCACGGGTACACACCCGACCACAGCCATGTGTCTGCGCGCACTGGATGCGGATCTTCCGCCCGGCAAACGCGTGGTGGATTACGGCTGTGGTTCGGGCATTCTCGGGATTGCGGCGGCGCGCCTAGGCGCGACGGCGGTGCTGGGTGTGGATAACGATCCCCAGGCGATTACAGCGAGTCGTGATAACGCCCGCCGCAACGAGGTGCCGGATGCTGCTTTTCCTGTTGTACTCCCTCAGGATCACCTGGTGGCAGACTGGCAAGCTTCGGCCGACTGGGTAGTGGCCAATATTCTGGCAGGGCCCTTGGTGGCACTGGCGCCAGTGCTGACATCCTTAATGGTCCCCGGGGGACGTCTCCTACTGGCAGGGCTTTTGGCGGATCAAGCTGAAGCAATTATTGAGGCCTACGCACCTGAGGTGACGCTGTCGGTTGCGGATCAGCAGGAAGAGTGGGTGCTGCTCGGCGGATTGAAGCACTGAGGAGCGCCAGTTTTTTGCCCGGCTTCCCCGCCTCCTGTTAACTGACTAACATCACTGGTGGCCGGTATCCGCCGAGATCTTAAGCCCCAGCTTCCCAAAACGGCTCGATCAGCCCTGCGCCAACAGCTCCCTGAGGTCGATCAGTGCAGCATTTGCGCGCGAGATGTAGCTCGCCATCACCAGCGAATGGTTGGCCCACAAGCCGAAACCTGAGCCATTCAAAATCACCGGACTCCAGACGGTGCCCTGAGCGGCTTCCAGTTCTCTGATGATTTGTCGCAGGCTGACGGTGGCATTCTTCTTGGCTAACACGTCTGCAAAGTCGACCTCGGCGGCTTTTAAAAACTGCGTCAGTGCCCAGGCCGCGCCGCGGCTTTCATAAAAAATATCGTCGATTTCGCGCCACGGCGTGCGCACCAGTATTTCTTCGGGCGCATTGGTCGACTGTGCTGCGGCCGTATCACCCGCGAGGTCGGTATTCAGCCGGCGCTGCCCGACGCTGGCAGACAGCCGCTGGGAGAGACTACCGAGGCGCTTCTCGATCATGCCGAGCCAGTGGCTCAGGTTGTCAGCGCGTGCATAAAACTGGGCACTGTGCTGGCCGGTGACCGCCAGCCGCGCGCGATAGGCTTCGAGAAAACGCAAGGCGTCCCGATACTCGCTCTCGGAGGCCGGCAGAATCCAGCTTTTTGATTGAAAATTGATGCGCGGCTCGGCGAGGGTGAGATCAACATCTTCTTTTGACTGGGACTGAGAGCGACTCAGTACTTCTCGCAGTGCACGGGCCAAATCGCGGCTCTGCACCAGCACGCCGTATTCCCAATTCGGCATGTTGTCGAGCCAGACACCCGGCGGGAAGAGATCGTTGTGCAAATAACCGCCCGGTTTCTCCAGCAGGATGCGGATCGTTTCCTGCAGTGTTGCAACAGTGGTTGTGCCGGTCACTACATCTTGCTCTGTGGCCGCGGCATAGCGCGCGGCGTTCTCGCGCACATCAAAATGATCGGGGGTATTGCTCCAGTAAACGCCTACCGCCGCCGCAATGAGCAGATAGGCGCCCGCAATAATGCCGCCCCACTTGCCGAGCTTGCGGGGGTCGGAACTGCCGGAGTCAGGCATCAGCTTTCCCATCCAGCGGCGGAAAAAGCCGGGCTGTTGCGCTGACGCGGCGGCGTCTGATTTGGCGCTGCTGTCGTCCATCAGTGGTGATTGGAGTGCGTATCTTGTTCAGCAGGGGGCTGTCGTCTCACCGATGCGGCAGTGCAGGCGCGGGTGCCGGCGGCGCTGACCGCGCAGATTTCAACGGTTTCACCCTCAATGGGAGGAGCCGAGATATCGAGCAACATGATGTGGCGGCCGCCGGGTTCGAATATCAGCGTCTGGTGGGGCGCGATGTCGATCGATTCGAGCTCCGCCATGCCGCGCTGGTCGCCGTCGGCGATGACTTCGTGCATTTCCGCGGTGCTACTGATTTCACTGCTCACTGCCGACAAGGTAACTGTCTGGTCACCGTGATTCATGAGCATGCCGTAGGCAGCGGACACCTGCGCGCCCGGCGGCATGCTTCGCACCCAGGCGTCCTTCCAGTGAAGCATCTCGTCTGCATGGGATGCAGATGACAAGCCCGCTGAGAGCATGCAAATCAGCGCGGTGAAGGCATGGCGCTGGCCGCGGGAGAACAGGGGTCGCCGCATCATTGGATCGGTCATGCGTTGGAGTCCTTTTTAGTGAGAAGGTGATTGTCGGACCTGCAAAGCCATATCACGCTGTTATGTGCTCGGAGGTCGAAAAAAAGACGCGGCACTACATGTGCGGCAAACGGCCATTGGGTATTAGCCAGCGCTGCACCAATTAATCCGCACCCCGGCCGGTTATCGGGACACACTGGCTAAAGCTTCCGTGACGATATTGGCGGTCAACAGCTGGGGCAAAATGGTGGGCGCTGCCTGCAAATTACCCGGGTACATCACGTACAGCGGAATGCCGTTACGCCCGTGCTCGCGCACGAAAACGCCAATTTCAGGATCGTAGTTGGTCCAATCGGCCACCATGTAAGTGACGCCGGCAGCCTCGAAGGCGCGCGACATATCATCGGTGAACAGCACTGCCTGCTCGTTGGCTAGGCAGGTAATGCACCAGTCGGCGGTGACATCCACAAATACCGGCGTGCCCTGTGCGCGCAGCGTCTGTAGCCGCTCGGGCGACCAGGCGACGATCCCGTCTCTCTCCCCTTTGCCGGCAGAGGTGGTCGCGTCACCTCGCACGCTGCCCAGCATCACAGCAGAGACCATGCAGATCAGGCCGATGATCCTTGCAGTCGTCCCGCCGCGCAGCAGCGTCAGCCCGAGCGCGAGCATCACGAGACCTGCCGCCGCCGCCGCCATGGTATCGACACCACTTTGTTTGCCCGCTACCCAGAGCAGCCAGACCGCCGTGAGGTAGAGCGGAAAGGCCATCACCTGTTTCAGGGTTTCCATCCAGACGCCGGGTTTGGGTAGCCAACGGCGCGCGGTGTCACTCATGCTAATGGCCACCATCGGCGCCGCCATCCCCATGCCGAGTGCGGCGAACACCGCCAGCGCCTCAAATGCCGGCTGGGTAAGGGCGTAGCCCAGCGCGCTGCCCATAAAGGGCGCGGTACAAGGACTCGCCACCACTACCGCCAGTACGCCCGTAAAGAAGCTGCCCCGCGTGCCGGGTGCGGCCGCCATTCCGGCACCGAGGTTCATCCATCGCCCGCCGAACAGCACGAGCCCCGATAGTGAAAGCCCCATAACCGCAAACAGATAGGCCAGCCCAATCACAAAGCCGGTGGACTGCAGCTGAAACCCCCAGCCTACCCAGCGGCCGGCGCTTTGCAGACTTATGAGCACGCTGGCAATCAACACAAAAGACGCCACGACCCCTGCGAGATACGCGAGGCCATGCCGGCGGTGTTCACCAGGGTCACCCGTTGCAAAGCTCAGCACTTTGAGCGAGAGAATGGGGAACACGCAGGGCATGGCATTGAGGATAAGACCCCCGAGGAAGGCCAGACCCAGCGCCAGCAGCAAAGTCATATTTGGGCTGGTGGGGGCGCTAGCGGCACCCGGAGGCTCGCGTTCAAAGGTTGTTGGCGTGACGGCACTAGTGACGACATCCACCAGTAGATGCTCGGTCTCGGGTGGATAGCACAGCCCGGCATCCGCGCAGCCTTGATAGGTAATCGCGAGGGTCAGGCGAGTTGCGTCATCGGGGAGCGTGGCCGTTAAGTCCGCCTCATCGTAGTAGACCGAGACATCGCCAAAGAACTCGTCGGTTTTGTCTAGCGCAGGTGGAAAGCTAATTGACAGATTTGCGGGTGCGGAGGCGTCTGCCTGTCTCACGGTGAACATGTGCTGGTAGAGGTAGTACCCCTTGGCGATTTGCCAGTACAAGCGGAGCTGACCGTCCGCGGTCAGCGCGCCATCGAGTCGATAGGCCTCGCGGACCGGCAGAAATTCACTTTGCTGTTGCAGCGCGGCGGCGAGGCTATTTTGTGCTTGTCCAATAGGGCTCTGCAGCATCATCGAGCAGGTCAGCACAAAAAAGCTCAGCCAAGCTTTGAGCCTGTAAGCCGATTTATTTGAGGCGGCGTCCCTGCCAATCATGTCCGCTTAGTCCTGGTGATAGCGCAGGCGCGTGCCGTGATCGAGGGAGAGCCGGATCTCATCAGCGCTCAGCGCTGCGGGGAAGTAAACCCCCGACACCTTGGCGTCCATTAAGCTTGCGCCTTCGAGATTGGTTTCCCGGAAGTCGATGCCGCTGAGGTCGCAGTTGCGAAAATAAGCATTGGAAAAATCGAGGCCCCGGGCGTTCATCCTGCGCAGATCTCGGCCTCGATAATCGCCGCCTGTAAGTTCACTGTTATCCAGACTGTCACGATTGGCGTTAAAGCTGTCGACATCCTCCTGGCGCAGCATCTGATATAGCGGATCTGCCTTGATGACCGGTTTGATTTCTTTGTCGCTCATACGCTGTGGTCTTTTCCTGTTGGGCGCTGACGAATCAGTCACCAAAAAATTGACGGCGCAATGCGAGACAGGCGTCTCGCTCCAACCGCGGTCCAAAGTATTTTACTACTTCCGCCGCAGCAAGGGTGGCATATTCGGTAGCGCGCAGGTCGGTCTCCCCGCGCGACAATGCGTAGAGGAAGGCGCCGGCAAACATATCCCCGGCACCATTGGTATTTACCGCTTCAACCGGCTGCGCGGCCACTCTATGCAGCGTCTCGCCGTCCCACGTCATCGCGCCCTCGGCGCCCAGCGTGATGACGAAGCGTTTCGCCACCTGTTGGATGGCCGTGATGGCGCCCTCAAGGTCGTCGCACTGACCCCACTCAAGGGCCTCGGACTCATTACAGAACACCAGCTCCACACCGCCCTCGACCATCGCGGCCATATTGTCGCGAAAGAACTTCACCATGCCCGGATCCGAGAAGCTGACGGCTGTCTTCACGTCGTGTGTTTCGGCGAGCGCTTTGGTTTTCAGCGCGGCTGCATGGCCGGTAGGGGATGTCACCAGATAGCCTTCAAGATACACCCAATCGGAGTCCTTGATAGCGGCCTCGTCGACCTCGTCGGTTGACAGTGTCTCGGAAATGCCCAAATGGGTATTGAGGGACCGCTCCGCGTCGGGGGTGATCAATACAATACATTTTCCCGTGACACCGTCGGTACTGCGTTCTGTGAGTCCGTGTGCGACGCCCGACGCTTCGAGGTCGGCCAGATAAATATCGCCGTCCGCATCCTCTGCCACCTTGCAGCTCATATAGGTCGGCGCGCCCATCATCGCGGTGGCAATCATGCTATTGCCGGCGCTGCCTCCGGAGGCGTGGTTCGCCTGAATCAGGTGATCGGAAAGCGTCGTCAGTATGTCGCGCTGACGCGCCTGATCGACCAGGGTCATCATGCCTTTCTCTACATTCATTGTTGCCAGTTCGGCGTCGGTCACCTGAATTTCGGTATCGACCAGTGCCGCACCGATGGCATATGCCGCATAGGGTTTCACAGAGTGTGTCCTGTCAGTGGATGAAGCGCTGGCATGATACCGGAAGCCCCGCCACCGTGCGTTGCCACCACTCAGCCGATCGCGCCGTGGCGGGTGTAAACCGCTATGATAAGTGCGCCTCGCTGATCTGCGGGTAGCACTGGCCGAACTGGCAAAGGTCGTTATAACCCGCACTGATTTGGAGAACGATGCGCGATCTCACCCGACAACTCGAGACCAGACTCCGGAGCTTCAGCAAGGAAGAGGCCGACTTTGAGCCGCGTTCTGGCCGTGCGGCGGTCGCCATGATGGTCCGTGAGGGTCCTGATGCGACAGAGATGCTCATGATCCGCCGGGCAACCCGCGAGGGGGACCCCTGGTCCGGGCACATGGCTTTTCCCGGTGGTCGACGTGATCCGGAAGATTTGTCCGATTTCTCGTGTGCGCTTCGGGAAACGAAGGAGGAGATCGGCGTGGATCTCGGACAGTGGGGGACCGCGCTGGGCGAGCTGTCCGATGTGAACACAGGCTGGCGAAAGGACCGCCCGGAGATGCTGGTGACGCCGTTTATCTTTCAGGTCACTGAGTTACCGGAGCTTACCCCGAACCATGAGGTGGACGATGTCGTGTGGGTGCCGCTGCACTTTTTACTGGACGAGGCTAATCGAGAGCCGCTGGAGTGGGAGTGGAAGGGACAGAAGATGAAGACAGACTCCTATCTGTATGCCAGCTACCGTATCTGGGGCCTGTCGCTGATGATGATCGATGAAATGATGGGTCTTTTGAGAAGCTGAGTCTCACTGGCGCTTTAATGGCGCGTCTTTCGCCGCGTCTCAGATAACTGCTTCAATCCGGCGCCGCATCAGAGGGTGAGTTCGTCTCCTCATCGGGGAGCCAATCGGCCTGTCCTCTGAGAAAGCTTCGGGTATCCAAAATCAGTTCATCCACAGCCTCGGGACGCTCACGACTGGCCTCAACGAGCGCTTCGGTGGAAATCGACCCCTGCAGATAACCGGCAACGAGATCCACCAGCACGGGTGACATATCCGGTTGATGGTAAAAGCGTGGCATGCCGGGCACCAGGTTGCCGGTCGCTGTGTTGCCATTCACCCGCAACCAATAACCGCCGCAACTCGACAGGGTGTAGTCGTAGGGCCGTCCGAAGCTTTGATTGGGGGTAGAGGGATCAAAACCCCCTTCAGGAATGTCCTGAATTTGCGAGAGCGCCATGATCCAGCGGGTCCCCGAGGGGAAGCTGTCGGCAGGGGGCCGGCAGTAATCCCGGGCTTGCATCCACACGCGCAGGGAGTCGAGCCAGAAATCCCCCTGCAGTAGCTGCTCGGGGACCAGATCGACGGCGTTGCCTTTAATCGCCTTCACTTCAGCCAGTACCACCAAGTCGGTTGCTGACGCGACCTCGGAAAAGCTCCCTTCCCACAGACACCCGCAATCGGCGCCAGTCGCGTCCGGCTGACTCAACGCCCCGTGAGCCAGCAGAGCCGCCAGCAATACAGAGAGAGTGATGATGACAGGATGCCGCAAGGCAGGTTCACCCGTTGAGCAGTCGGGCCGCATCCATCGCGAAGTAGGTGAGGATGCCGTCAGCGCCAGCGCGCTTGAAACAGAGCAGCGACTCGAGCATGACCGCATCGCGATTCAGCCAGTCCTGCGCAAAGGCGGCCTGATGCATCGCATACTCACCGCTCACTTGATAGGCAAAGGTCGGCACCTGTAGCTCGGTTTTCACGCGCCGCACGATATCCAGATAGGGCATGCCCGGCTTCACCATGACCATGTCGGCGCCTTCCTGAAGATCCAGTGCTACTTCATGAATCGCCTCGTCACTGTTGCCCGGGTCCATTTGGTAGGTCTTCTTGTCGCCGCCTTTGATGTTGGCAGCAGACCCTACGGCATCGCGGAAAGGGCCGTAGTAAGTGGACGCATATTTCGCGGCATAAGAAAGTATGAGGGTGTTGATATGACCCTCACTCTCAAGCGCACTGCGGATCGCGCCAATGCGCCCGTCCATCATGTCAGAGGGCGCCACCACATCGGCACCAGCGGCCGCATGGCTGAGCGCCTGTTTGACCAGCGTGTCACTGGTCACATCGTTCAGTACATAACCGGCCTCGTCGATGATGCCGTCCTGACCGTGGGTGGTGTAGGGGTCCAGCGCAACGTCGGTGATGACGCCGATCTCCGGTACCGCCGACTTCAGTTCGGCCACCGCACGTTGTACCAATCCGTCAGCTTGGTAGGCAGCTTCGGCCAGCAGTGACTTATTGTCTTGGCCGACCACGGGGAACAGCGCCAGTGCCGGGATGCCCAGCCCCTGCGCTGCTTTAGCCAGTTCAACCAGTAAGTCGATACTCAGGCGTTCCACGCCCGGCATGGAAGGGACTGCCTCGCGATGTCCGCTGCCCTCCAGAACAAAAACCGGGTAGATGAAATCCGCGGGACTCAGCGTGCTCTCGCGCACCATGTCGCGGGCAAATGCCGAGGCCCTGAGTCGTCGCATCCGGGTGTGGGGAAACGCTCCGCGTGCACTCATGATCGACCTCCCTTTACTTATAGAGCCGAAAAAGCTGAGCGGGCAGCGTCTACGGTGGTGGCGATGTCGTCATCGGTATGGGCGGATGACATGAAGCCGGCTTCAAACGATGCGGGAGCGAGATACACCCCGCTGTCGAGCATCAGATGGAAGAACTGATTGAAGGCTTCCACATTGGAGTTAATGACCTGATGGTATTGGGTCACCGTCTCGTCTTCGGTGAAGAAGCCGCCAAACATGGAGCCCAGATGATTCGTGGTGAAGGGCACACCCTCGCTGGCCGCGGCTTCGCGCATGCCCATGCATAAGTCGCCCGTGCGACGGAACAGATCATCGTAAAAGCCCGGCTCACTGATAATTGACATGGTCGCCAGGCCTGCGGCCATCGCGACCGGGTTACCGGATAACGTCCCCGCTTGATAGACGGGCCCCAGCGGCGAGATCTGCTCCATGATGTCGCGACGCCCGCCAAAGGCGCCCACCGGCATACCGCCACCGATGACCTTGCCCAGGCAGGTGAGATCCGGGGTGATACCTAAAAAGCCCTGAACGCCACCGGTGCCGAATCGGAAACCCGTCATCACCTCGTCAAAGATCAGTACCGCGCCGTGGCGGGTACAGAGCTCGCGCATGCCTTCCAGATAGCCTTCGACCGAGGGGATGCAGTTCATGTTGCCGGCAACCGGCTCGGTAATCACGCAGGCAACCTGATCGCCCAGCTCGTCCATGGCGGCTTCGAGCGCCGCGAGGTCGTTAAAGGGCAGAGTGACGGTATGTTGCGCCAGTACTTCCGGAACACCTGGCGAGCTGGGCACGCCAAACGTCAGCGCACCGGAGCCCGCCTTGATCAGGAGCGAATCCGAATGACCGTGATAACAGCCCTCGAACTTGATGATCTTGTCGCGTCCGGTAAAGCCACGCGCCAGACGAATGGCGCTCATGGTGGCCTCGGTACCCGAGCTGGTCATGCGCACCAACGACATGCTGGGCACGAGCGTGCTAATGGTTTCAGCGAGCTCGATCTCGATCTCGGTGGGGCAGCCAAAGCTGAGCCCACTTTGGGCGGCCTCTACAACTGCCTCGCGAACGCGAGGGTGGTTGTGACCCATGATCATCGGGCCCCAGGAAAGCACGTAATCAATGTAGCGCTTGCCGTCGGCATCAAAGAGATAGGCGCCCTCGGCGCGCTCCATGAAGCGGGGCGTTCCACCCACCGCTTTGAAGGCCCGCACGGGCGAGTTCACGCCACCGGGAATGGTGTGTTTAGCGCGCTCGAAGAGCGCTTCAGATCGACTCATGACTAACCAATGTTGCTTTTGTTTACGTTAATTATCGCAGGCCGGGCGCCTCTGCGCACCCCACCGAATCAACCGTTCAATACGGGGCGTAGGTAGACCAGTAACACGATCGCAAACAAGAATAAGACGGGGACCTCGTTAAAGACCCGATAAAACACGTGGGTTCGGTCGTCTTCACCGCGGCAGACCCGTCCCACATAGACGCCGGTCTGAAAATGGTAGACCACCAAACACACGACCCCCACTAGTTTAGCGATCATCCAGCCCGACGACAGGTAGTACTCCCATTGGAAGCTCAAGCGCCATAGCCCAAGTGCAATCGCGAGCACCATAAAGGGCGTGACGAATCGGTAGAGTTTGCGCGCCATCACCGCCAGCACCGCTTTGGTCTCAACGTCGGGGCTTTGGGCGTAGTACACGAGGATACGCGGCAGGTAGAAGATGCCCGCAAACCAGCAGACAACAAAGATGACGTGAAAGCCCTGTATCCACAGCATGTGGCTGTCCTTTTGCGCTTTGGTAAAAAGCCCGCCCGACCATGACACTGCGCGATCGATCGTGAGACAGTACGCGCCCCGCAACACTAACAGAAGCAGGCGCGAAAATGATCAGGGTCGGAGTGGTCGGTGGAACCGGGTACACAGGCGTGGAGCTGCTTCGGCTGCTACTGCGCCACCCGGGCGTCACGGTATCCCTCATCACCTCCAGAGGTGAGGCGGGCCGTCGTCTGGATGATCTGTTCCCAAGCCTGTTGGGCGCCTGCGATTTGACATTTACGGACCCTGCCGAGGCAGATTACTCAGCCTGCGACCTGGTGTTCTTTGCGACGCCCCACAACGTCGCGATGCGTGAGGTACCGGCGCTGATTGAACAGGGTGTTCGCGTCGTCGACTTGTCTGCTGACTTTCGCTTGCGCGATGTCGAGTTGTGGGAGCACTGGTATGGCGAGACCCACGCCGCACCTGAACTCTGTGCAGAGGCGGTCTATGGATTACCCGAGGTCAATCGCAACGCTATTCGCGGGGCCCAATTGGTCGCCTGCCCCGGCTGTTACCCCACCGCCGTGCAGCTGGGTTTCCTGCCATTGCTCGAAGCGGGCGTTATTGATACCAGTGGACTGATTGCCTCCTGCGGATCTGGTGTCAGTGGTGCCGGCCGGCAAGCCAAACTTGGCAGTCTGCTCACCGAGGCGGGGGAAAGCTTGGCCGCTTATGGTGTGGCTGGCCATCGGCATCTCCCCGAGATGGAGCAGGGCTTGGCCAGCATGACTGCTGAGGCGATACAGCTCACATTCGTGCCACATCTGGTGCCGATGAGTCGGGGCATTCACGCAACGTTATTTGCCAAGCTGACCTCAAGTGACGTTGATCTGCAGTCTTTGTTTGAGACCCGCTTCACGGCGGAGCCGGCGGTCGTCGTACTCCCGCAGGGTTCACATCCTGCGACGCGGAGCGTGCGCGGCGCGAATACCTGCCAACTCTCTGTGGCACAACCCCAGGGCCGCGATACGGTGGTCGTCATGTCCGCGATCGACAATCTGGTTAAGGGTGCTGCCGGTCAGGCCGTGCAGGCCATGAATCTGATGCTGGATCAGCCCGAGACGACCGGCCTGGAGGGCATCGCCCTCGCACCTTGATCGTGAGGGTGTAAGTCATGAGCCGCCACCAACATCGCACCGTTGTGAAACGTATCCACCCCCACGCATGGCGCTGGCGCCTGCTGGGAGCAATAGTGTTGCTGAGCAGCTGTTTCGCTGCCGGTGCTTGGTGGGGTCAACGCCTGGCGAGTGGCCCCGCGCCCTTGACTAACCAAAGCACGGTGCTGCGAGACCAGATTAGTCAGCTTCAACTTCAGGCTGAGGCGGATCAACAAACACTGAACGAACTCAGGGACGATCTTCGCCAGCAGGCGGCCGATATCGGTGCGCTGGAGGACATGCTCGCGTTTTATCGGGCTGTGTTGGCGCCTGAGGAGGTCGACGTGCCCGCAGTGATTCGGCCTCCGGAGCTGGTCAAACTGGACGATACTTCACGCTGGCGCCTATCGGTGGTGATCCATCGTAGCGAGGAGGGCGATGCGGTTTATCGTGGGCAGTTGAGCGTGATTGTCCGCGGAGAAGGACCGGGTGAACCGGTGCTGAGCACCTTCGGTGAGGTTGACAGTGCAACGACTTCTGGTGTATTGCCATTACGATTCCGGTACTTACAAGAGCTTCAGGTAGTGATTTCTCTCCCTGAGGCGTTTCTGCCGGAGACAATTGAGTCAGTTGTGACGCTGACCGGACCGGTCCGCAGGACCCTTCGGCGCAGCGATCGATGGCAGGATCTGGTCAACAGTGGCCACGGCGCACAACTGTAGAACACAACAAGAGTGAACGAGAGTAAGGAGTCACATTATGCGTAATCGGAGAGACACCATGGCGACTGGCGCATCATCAGGCGGTACTACCCTCATCTCATCGGAAACCACCGTTAAGGGGGACATCACCTTCACCGGCCAACTCGACGTCGAGGGCACGGTTGAAGGATCCATTCAGGCTGGTTCGGGCGACGCGGTGTTGCGAGTCGTATCAGGCGGCCGCGTGTCGGGTGAAATTAAAGTGGCCCATGCGACGGTCAACGGCAAAATTGAGGGTGACATCCACAGCAGTGAGCGTCTCGTGCTCGCCGAGCAGGCAGTGATAGATGGCGACGTCTATTACAACTTGATCGAAATGGCGGTGGGCGCCAAGGTCAACGGCGGGCTGCGCCACAGCAGCAATGTTGCCGATGATCTCGCAGCCAAGCGAGAGGCTAAAGCGGCTGAGTCAACGCCCTCTAGCTGAGGCACCCGTGCTGCCGGAAATGGCCCCAAAGCGGTTGCTTGGGGTCGAATTCCGGTACACTTGGTGTGACTAACTGATTTGCCCGAGCCAACGAGGGCGCACGAGAGCATCCATGAGCGTTGTCGAAGCTTTTGATCCCAACGAAATCCGTCTTAGCGATAACGCGGTCAGCAAGGTCCGTGCCTTAGTCGAAGACGAAGGCAACCCCGGCCTCAAGCTCCGCGTTTATATCACCGGCGGTGGCTGTTCGGGTTTTCAATACGGCTTCTCTTTTGATGAGGCGGTCAGTGACGACGACATGGTGGTAGAGCGTGACGGCGTCACGGCGCTGATCGATGCGATGAGCTACCAGTATCTGGTGGGCAGTGAGGTTGATTATTCTGAGGGCCTTGAGGGTTCGCGTTTTGTCGTCAATAACCCCAATGCCACGACCACCTGCGGCTGCGGCGCGTCTTTCTCGATCTGATTTTTTTGGCTCCGATCCTGGGTGGGTCGCGAGCGAGTTGCATCTCCACCCTTACCAGCCGATCCGCAAATTCACTTACGCGGGGTAAATGCCTCCTAGCACTCTGGCGCCGGCAGCGCCGGTGACCGCAGGCACGTTGCCGGCCAGCCCGGCAAGCGTCTGCTCCGCTAGCCAAGCAAACGCCCAGGCCTCGACCCATTCCGGATCCACGCCGATGTCTTCAGTGCTGGTAACAGGCGTGCCCTCCAGCCGATCATTCAGTCGCTGCATCAACCAGGCATTGCGTGCACCACCGCCACATACCCTGATGACATCGAGGTGTTGCCCCTCTAGCGCGCGAGCAAGGCTCTCCACCGTGAGTTCCGTCAGCGTGCATTGCACATCGGCCGGTGCCTCCTTGCCACTCAGGCGCGCCGCCAACCAGTCGAGATGAAAATACTCCGGACCGGTACTTTTAGGAGGGCGGGTGGCGAAGTAAGGGTCTTGCAGTAGCGCGCTGAGCAAAGGTGTTATGACGGTGCCGCTGGCAGCCCATTCGCCATTGCGATCAAAGGGTTCGCCTTGGTGCTGGGCGACCCAGCCGTCCATCAGGGTGTTTCCCGGGCCTGTATCCCACCCGGTCACGTCACCGGCCGACCTGACCAGGCTGATATTGGCGATACCGCCGATGTTCACCACCGCGGTGGAGACTCCCGCGCTGACTAGTCGGGCTTGGTGAAAGGCCGGCACCAGTGGTGCGCCCTGGCCTCCTGCCGCCATATCGCGGCGTCGGAAGTCGGTGACTACCGTAATGCCGGTGCGTTCCGCCAGCCGATTCGGGTCCCCAATTTGCAGCGTGTAGGGTGTGTCACCGTCGGGGTGGTGACGCAGCGTCTGGCCGTGGCAACCGATTGCTGCCACGGCGGTGGCATTGAGCTGTGCCGCTTCCAATAAAGCGAAAACGGCTGTCGCATATTCTTCGGCCAGCTGCACATCGAGTGTGGCCAGCCGGTGGAGCTCGTCCGGCCCCGATTGTCGAAATGCCAGAATCTCGTCCCGCAGTAGCGCTGGCATCGGGCGGTGATGCGAGCCAATCAGCTCACTTTGCTCTCCTTCGGTGGTAATGAGCACGGCATCAATGCCATCGGCACTGGTGCCTGACATGAGGCCTATAAAGTAGGATTGCGTCACTCGGCGAGGGCCAATTGCTGGGAGTTGCGAAGGCTGGCGAGTTGTTGAACAGGCTGCTGAATCGAGGCGAGGTAGCGGGGGAGCTCCTCGTTAGGAAGCGATCGCGCTTTGGGCAGGATCTTATGCACTGTCCGCGGATTGCGATGCACGCCATTCACTAGAAATTCATAGTGCAGATGAGGTCCCGTCGCAGCACCAGTTGAGCCGACGGTGCCGATCACGTCGCCCTGTTTGACTCGCGCCCCCTTTTTCACCTTGAGCCGGTGCAGGTGCAGGTAGTGGGTCTCGAACTGCTCTCCGTGTTGAATGAACACGTAATTACCATTTGGCCGGGTATAGCCTGCCTCCGTTACTCGCCCGTCGCCCGCCGCATAAACCGGGGTGCCCCGGGGCGCGGCGTAGTCGGTGCCGCGATGCGGGCGCTGGGTTTTATAAATGGGATGGAGGCGGTTTGGGTTGAAGTTCGAACTGACGCGGGTGAAATCCAGAGGTGCCATAAGGAAAGCCTTGCGCATGCTGACACCGACTTCGTTGTAGTAGCTGGTGTCACCCTCTGAATCGGTATACCGGTAGGCTTCAAACGTCTCGCCCCGATTGGTGAAGCTGGCCGCCAGAATAGGACCGTCGTCGTAGCGCTCGCCGTCCAGCGCCAACTCCTCGTACAGCACATGGATGGTGTCGCCGATGCGGGGGTCCATGACAAAGTCGATCACGCCACCAAAAATGCCCGCCAGTTCCATGATCATGGCGTCGCTCAGACCTGCATCGCTGCCCGCGATAAACAGCGAGCTGTCGATGGTCATGGAAACATCCCGAGCGATTCGCTCGGGTACTCGGGTGAAGTCAGAGGCGATGAAGGCGTTGCCCTCGCGCTCATAAGTCGTTGTTAAAAGAGGAGACTGCACGTGCCGAAGCGCCAGCAGATTACCCTCGGAATCCGCCTGAAAACCGATCGTTTCTCCGGGGTAGATTCGCTTGAGGGACCGGTCGTCATTATCACGTGCAACGCGATAAAGATCCGTATCGCTAAAGCCGGCGCGGTTGAAGATCAGGCTCAGATTGTCGCCATCTCCCACTGTAAAGTTCCGCCAGAGAGGTTCGGGGGGCGTCTCTTCGACCACCGTGAGCGCGGGTGCTTCGGCTGACATCGGCCTAGGATTTGAGCCCGACGCGTCGCTCTCCTTCCCGGCGATCGGTGCGTCGGTGTGCTCGGGCTCCGACAGTGACAATCCTATGAGTAGTAGCATTGCGCCCACCATCGCCATCCAGATCAGCGGACGACGATGAAGTGGCGTCTCGGGCAAAGTCAGCGGTGTGGCCCCTCTCGGGAACGGTGTACGCGGCATGAAGGTTCGTTGTGGCGCTGGCGAGCTCGGCATTATATACGGCCCGATCCCTGCTTCGGATAGCGCTGCTCGCAGTCGTTGCGGGATTGTTGCCGGTCCCCTGGCCGGCGGTTTATGGGATACTCCCGCATCGCCCTGATCTAGCCGAAATTGACGACGCTTTTGCAAAGAGCACACTGCCGATTATGTCCAGCGAACTACTTGATGACCTGCGCGCACGCGACCTGATTTTCCAGATTGCGGGTGAGGATGCGATCGTGGAGTGGCTCTCTGCAGAGCCGCGCATCCTCTACTGTGGCTTTGATCCCACTGCGGATAGTCTGCACATTGGTTCGCTGGTCCCGCTGCTTGTACTGCGGCGCTTTCAGGAGGCCGGCCACCGCCCCATTGCATTGGTGGGTGGCGCGACGGGTTTGATTGGTGACCCCAGCTTCAAGGCCGCGGAGCGACAGCTGAATACGCCCGAGGTCGTGGGGGGCTGGGTCGAGAAAATAAGGGAGCAGGTCAGCCAGTTTATTGATTTTGACGGCGATGACCCGGCGCTGGTGGTGAACAACCTGGATTGGACAGCTAACGTTGATGTGCTCGATTTTCTCCGCGACGTTGGCAAACATTTTTCGGTGAATAACATGATCGGCAAGGAGTCGGTCCGCCAGCGGCTAGACCGCGAGGGAGCCGGCATCAGCTTCACTGAATTCAGCTACATGATCCTGCAGTCCTTCGATTTCTCAGAGCTCTACCGGTTGCACGGCTGTGGCCTGCAGATTGGTGGCTCTGATCAGTGGGGCAACATTACCGGCGGGATCGACCTGACACGCCGTCTGCATGGTGCGCAGGTCTTTGGCTTAACGCTGCCTCTCGTGACCAAAGCCGATGGCACAAAGTTCGGTAAAACCGAGTCGGGCACTATTTGGTTAGACGCCAATCGCACCTCGCCCTATGCATTCTATCAATTTTGGTTGGGGACGGCCGATGCAGATGTCTACCGCTTTCTGCGCTACTTCACCTTCTTGCCCATTGATGAGATCGCGGCGATAGAGCAGGCCGATTCGGAACGCGCGGGCCGGCCCGAGGCACAGCAGATTCTGGCACGAGAGGTGA
Organism: Luminiphilus sp.; assembly: GCA_016778085.1. Classification (GTDB taxonomy): domain Bacteria; phylum Pseudomonadota; class Gammaproteobacteria; order Pseudomonadales; family Halieaceae; genus Luminiphilus. Next base: position 28,044 of record JADHQF010000007.1, read on the forward strand.
CCCGTCTAGTACACGGGGAGGCCGGACTGAGTGCTGCCGAGCGCATCACCGAGGCGCTGTTTTCGGGGGATCCGAGCGCGTTGGGCGAGGCGGATCTTGAACAGTTGGCGATGGATGGACTGCCCGCTGAACAGATCAATATGAGCGACGTGCCGCCGACATTTACCCAGCTTTTGGCGCAGGTCGGCGTCGCGGCGGGTAAGCAAATCAAAGATGCGCTGGCACGCGAGGCCGTTTTAGTGAATGGACAGCCTGTGACAGGCGGGCCGACCGTTAGTTGTGAGGACGCGCTCTCGCCGCAGCGAGCCCTGCATGGCCGGTTCTTCCTCGTGCGCTTTGGCAAGAAGAAGTACTACCTCCTTTTTAAGGATGCCTGAGCGCAATCCGTCCGATCAGGATGCCCATCTGCTGGCGCAGATACAGGGAGATTTATCCGCAGCCACCACTTTATTAAGGGACTTACCCCGGGGCGTCACGGTGTTTGGCAGTGCGCGCACAGCGCCTGATGATGTGGCCTACCAGTGTGCCTGGCGCTTAGGCACCTGGCTGGGCCGCGCCGGTCTGCCGGTGCTGACGGGCGGAGGGCCTGGCATCATGGAAGCGGTGAATCGAGGGGCGCGTGAGGCGGATGGCATTTCGGTGGGGCTCAATATCGAGCTGCCCTATGAGCAAACACCCAATCCGCATCTGACACATCGACTGCACTTCCACCATTTTTCGACCCGCAAGCTGATGCTCACTCGCTACTCC
>JADHQF010000101.1 GCA_016778085.1 Luminiphilus sp.
CCGAGCCTGAGCATCGAAGAGGCCGGTTCTTATGGGCTGACGCTGGGTACGATTCACCGGGCGCTTTATCACACGCTCGATATCGAGCCCAACAAGCGGCTGTTCGTTGAGGGCGCCTCAACGGGTACCGGCTATGACTGCCTGCGCAGCGCCGTGAGCAGTGGCCTCAGCGTTGTGGGCATGGTCTCCAATGCAGAGCGCGCCGCTCGCGTTGAAGCCGTTGGCGGTGCCGCCGTGGACCGAAAAGATCCGCAGTGGGCAGACGCCTTCACTCCCGTACCCGATGACCCCGCCGAGTGGGCGAATTGGGAAGCGCAAGGTGCGGGTTTTGTCGCGGCTACGGAGACCGCTGCCGGTGGCAGTGTCGACTATGTGGTTTCCCATGCCGGAGAAACCGCCTTCCCCCGCTCGTTCCAAACACTAGGTGAAGGCGGTGTACTCACCTTCTATGGCGCGTCCTCGGGCTATCGCTTCACCTTCATGGGTAAGAAAGGCAGTTCGAGTCCGTCTGAGATGTTCACCCGTGCTGGGCTCCGCGCGGGTCAGAGTCTGTTGATTGTTTACGGACCCGGCGCCGAGGATGGCATCGTCGACCGCGTAGCAATCGAGGCCATTCAGGTCGGCTGCCAGCGCGGCGCGCAAATTGCCGTTCTGGTGGATACCGTTCCGCAGCGTGAGTTTGTGAACTCCCTAGGCTTTGGCGCGCAGGTGAAAGGCGTGGTGAGTCTTGAGGAGATCGAGCGACGACTGGGTGATGACTACGACGCACCCGGGCCGTTTGCGCAGATGCCCAACCCGTTCACCGAGTCACAGGCATTCAAGGAAGCCGTCCGTTTGTTCTCGGACCGCACGCTGAAGCCAATTGGGTCAGCGATCGCGCCCTTCCTGCGCAACACGCTCGATAAACGCGGCTTGCCCGATGTGGTATTCGAGCGTGCGGGTCGCGACGGCCTTGCGCTCGCCACTTCACTGGTCAAGCCCAACGTAGGCAAGGTGGTCTACGCCGAAGAGCTGAGCGGGCAGCGCTTTACCTTCTATGCCCCGCAGGTGTGGATGCGCCAACGGCGCATCATCATGCCCAGTGCAGAGATTCGTGGCACGCACCTCAATACCGCGCGTGAATTTGCGGAAATGCAGGAGCGTATCGCGGCCGCGCAGATCGATGTGCTGCCGCCGCTAGCGCGACCCATCGAGGACATTGCTGAGATCCACCAGGCGATGTGGGAGAACCGCCATGGCGGTGCGAACTATGTGGTGACCCACGCGCTGCCGCGTATGGGTCTGAAAACCAAAGACGAGCTTTACCGCGCGTGGGCGCTGCGCGACGCTGCCGAGCGCGGTGAAGTGATTGCCAAAGTCGAAACAGGATCAGCCGGAGCGCTTAGATGAACGATATGTCGAACTTATCCAATACTGTTATTGCTCAGTCTCTCGCGGGGCGCCGGCTCGAAAACAAATCAGTGATTCTGACTGGCGCGGCGGGCTCTATTGGCCGCTACATCTCACGCCATCTGCTCCGGGAAGGCGCCAAAGTCACCATGACCGGCCGCGACCAGAGCAAGCTGGATGCCTTTGTCGAGGAGCTCGCTGAAGAGGGCTTCGACGCAGAGAACATCACCACCATCGTCGGCGACTGTGCAGATCCGCAGGTCTGCCGAGACATTGTCTTAAGAGCGGTGGATACGTTTGGCAAGCTCGACGTGCTGGTGAACAACGCCGGCGCCGCTGGCCCGAAATATACGCTGCGTGACATTCCCTTCACGGATGTCGAGATGCGGGCAGCGGGGTCTGACCAAACCATGTTCGACTCCGCCATGAATCTACTCGGTGCCCCTTGGAATATGGCGCGTGCTGCGGCCGCACACTTGAGTGACGGCGGTACCATCGTCAATGTATCGACCATTTTCTCGCGCACCCACTATTACGGCCGCATCCCCTACGTGGTGCCCAAGTCGGGTCTCAATGCGTTGGGTAAGGGATTGGCACTGGAGTTGGGTGAGGAGCGCGGTATTCGTGTGAATACGCTGTTCCCCGGACCGATAGAGTCAGAGCGCATCGATACCGTTTTTGCCACGATGGATGAGCTACAGAACATCGCCCCTGGCAGTACCAGCCAGGAATTCCGTGATCTCATGATTACCACGCGCAATGGCGAGGAAGGCCTCGAGTATCGCTACCCCACGCCCACCGACGTTGCCAACGGCATTGTCTGGCTGGCCTCCGAAGAGTCGGCGGCGGTATCGGGACACCATGTTGAGGTGACCAATGGCATGCAGGTGCCCGCGCAGAGTCGCTCGCAACTAGTGTCGTGGCCGGACAAGCGCCTCGAAGACCTCACCGACAACGTTGTACTCATTCTGGGTGGCTCAGACTACGAGCAGGCTTTGACCTACGCCGAGCGCCAGATCAACAGTGGCGCCCATGTGCTGATGGCATTCCGCTCGCTGGAATCCGTCGGGCATGCTCGTTCACTGATCCAAACCAAAGGGCTCGACGAAATTCAGCTGTCACACCTTGATCCGCTGCGACGCGAATCGGTCGATCGCACCATGCAGTTCATCGACGACCACTTTGGGCGTCTTGATGGTGTGATCGTGTTACCGCGCAAGCCAAACGGCCACTACGGCCACTCTCTCTGCGGCGCCACCGACGAGGACGTCGAGAACTTTGTTCGCGAGGAGGTTGTGGCCCCCGTTGCCTTTGCCAGCATGCTCGCTAGCAATCTCTCTAGATGGTTCGGAAAGTGCGAGCCACCGGCCATCACCTACGCCACAAACGGTAGTGACACCCATGGCAACTTGCTCAATGAAGTCATTCGCGCATCCATCGAGGCGCTGATCCGTGGCTGGCGTCACGAAGACGAGACGCTGCTCAACGCAGGCGAGCTGGAGTGGGCCGTGCGACCCAACCAGCTGGTGCGCTATGACAGTGAAGACAAGGACAACCTGACCTTTGCAGCTGATTGGGCCGCCACGCTGACTAACCGCGTGCGTCAAATGGATCCGATTAACCTGTGGATCCCCAAGAGCATCAAACGCGCGACCGGCAAGGAATCCATGCCGACGCCACTGATGCGCGTGCTGCCCGGTCTCCACAAGGGTAAAACCGCCGTGATTACGGGTGGCAGCCTCGGTATTGGTCTGCAACTGGGCCGTTACCTCGCGATTGCCGGCTGTCGCGTGCTCTTGAGTGCACGCAGTGCCGCCAAGCTGGAAGAAGCGCGGGACGAGATCGTTGAAGAGTTACGCGGCATTGGTTACCCACAGGCGGATACACGGGTCAGCATCATGGCTGACATCGATGTGGGCGACCCGAAGGCATTGGACGCGCTGTATGACCGCTCCATCGAGCTCTTCGGCAATGTCGACTTCCTGATCAACAACGCCGGTATCTCGGGCGCAGAAGAGATGGTAGTCGACATGACGCTCGCGGACTGGAACCGCACCATGGAAGCCAATCTGATCTCCAACTACTCGCTGATCCGCAAGTTTGGTCCGGTGATGAAGGACAAGGGCAAGGGCTCCATCCTCAACGTATCAAGCTACTTCGGCGGTGAGAAATATGTCGCCGTTGCCTACCCCAATCGCGGCGACTACGCCGTCTCCAAAGCGGGCCAGCGCGTCTTGGCCGAAATCCTCTCCCGGCACCTGGGCCCTGAGATCCAGATCAACGCCCTCGCCCCGGGACCGGTGGATGGTGCCCGACTCCGCGGTTTAGGTGATGCGCCCGGTCTGTTTGATCGCCGCGGACGTTTGGTACTCGAGAACAAGCGCCTGAATCAGGTGCACAAAGCTATCCTCAATGATCTCAAAGAAGGCTTGAGTGTGGACACGATTATGGCGCTGTCAGCCAACGACGTGGCTAACCTACCCTCGGGGAATGACATGCCTAAGGCGCTGTCGCGCTTGGTGGGCCAGGTGATTGATGCGGGCGGAGTGGGGAACTCCTCGCGCTTCCTGATGCACGAAGGCATTGCCAGTAAGTTGGTTGAGCGCCTAGTCAACGGCGGCATTCTCACTACCGAGCAGCGCGACGCCTTCATGGAGGCATTTGTCGAGGCACCGCAACCGTTCTTCGATACTGCGGAGTCAAAGAAATCTGCTGCGCAGATTGAGTCCGGCATTCTCAACCGACTCCACCTGCACAAAATGCCAACCGACGAACAGGTTGGCCTGTCTACTGTATTCCATCTCGCTGATGACATTGTCAGTGGCGAGACGTTCCACCCCTCGGGCGGTCTGAAGTTTGACCGTTCAGTGACCGAGGGCGAACTGCTGCTACCCCCGAGCCAGACTGACCTGAACAAGCTTCAGGGCAAACGTGTGGTCATGGTGGGTGACAGTATGCGTAAAGAGCTTGCGGCGATCGGCAATGGTTTTATGGGGCAGGATGTCGCAGCGCTCACGGTACTGACTCGTTCAGAGGACAGCGCCCGTGAGCTTCAACACGCCATCGACGCCACGGATTCCGTGGCGTTCGATGTGCGTTGTGTCGGCGACGATATCGAGGGGGCACTGGATCACATTTTGCGTGAGGAAGGTGGCTTCGATGTCGTAGTGAGCAGTCCTTTTGAGAGACTGCCGCTCAACGCGCTGGCGGGTGAACGTCATAAGAGCTGGGATCGGGTGCTGAGCGATCAGCAATTCCGAGATCTGGTCCATGACCAACTCACTCATCACTTCCGTGTAGCAAGAATCTCGGCATTGGTACCCAACTGCCAGATTGTCTTGCTGACTCCTGACACTTCACTGGCCTCAACGCGGGAAGAATTCGCGCTGGCGCTGTTCGTGAAGAACTCTCTCCATGCCTTTACGGTGACTTTAGGCGTTGAAGGTGAGCGGCTGCCAACGGTACCTGCGGTAAATCAGGTCCAGCTGACGCGGCGAGCGCACACCGAAGAACCCTCAAACGATCAGGAACTGGCTGAAGAAATGACGCGCCTGGTGCACGCGGTCATGCAGTGTGCTGTACCCGCACCCTCTCCCAGTGAGAGCCGATACCTGTCCAAGATCTTCCGCGGCAACGCGGTCACGGTCTGACCTTGTATCAATCCTAGGCGGGGTCTTCTCGCCATTCGCCAGCGGCCGGACTCATCCCCCCGGCCGCTGGTCTCTTTTCCCTTCTGCAAACCAGCAACCTAACGGTATGCTTCCCCTGATGATACGGGAGGAAAGTACCGTGAAAAAAGTACTCGCCCAGATAGCGGCATCCGTCTGGTTATCGCCCTTGGCGCTTGCCCTGCCTGCGGGTGAAGGTGAAAGTCTGGTGCGAGAGCACTGCTCGAGCTGTCACCGGCCCGAAATCCTGAGCCGAGCCCAGGGCTATGACACAGCGGGCGAATGGCGCCAGCTCATGGCGACGATGGTGGAGTTGGATGAACCCCGAGCCGACATCATCGCGCGATATCTAACAAAGCATTTTCAATCCAAACCGGAACTCTACCCCACACTCGTTGAAGGGCCGGTCGACATTGAGATCGAGGAGTGGATGGTCCCCACCTTGGGTCAACGGTCCCGCGATCCGGTAGAGGCACCTGATGGCGCAATCTGGTGGACCGGGATGTGGGCATCGCTCGTGGGTCGCCTCGACCCACTAACCGGAGCGTTCCGCGAGTACCCGCTTCCCGCATCAGCGCGGCCCCACTCTATTGTCCCGGATGACGAGGGCGCTATCTGGTATCTGGGTAACTCGAACGGCACTGTGGGCAAGCTCAATCCGCTGACCGGCGAGATCAGGGAATACGAAACCGGTCTGTCCGATCCTCATACCGGTGTTTTCCATCCCAATGGCTACTTCTACTTCACAGCGCAACACACCGGGGCTGTAGCCAGACTCGACACCGTAACGGAAGAAGTCCTATCAGTGAACACGCGCCCACGCCCCTATGGCATCAAGGTGGGACCCGATGGCTACCTCTACGTGGCATTCAACGGTGAAAATGCGATTGGGCAGGTGAACCCCGCGACGCTTGAGGTCAATTACTTCCCCATCCCCCACGAAGACACGCGCATCCGCCGGCTGGATATCGCCAGTGACGGGACCATTTGGTACGTCAACTCCAGTCGCGGCAAGATCGGGCACCTCGATCCCAAAACCGGTGAGGTGCGCGAATGGGATTCACCCAGTGGCCCTAGATCCCACCCCTACGCCATCGCCGTGATTGATGACGTTGTCTGGTACAACGAGTCGGGGCAGCGGCCAGACGCCTTGGTCCGTTTCGACCCAGCCACAGAAACCTTCCAAAGCTGGACGATTCCCTCGGGAATCGGCATCATCCGCCACGTCTGGGTGACTCGGGATAAAGACCTGCTCATTCACCAGAGCAGCAGCAACCGGATTGGTCGCGTCAAAGTGATTGGAGACCAGACTGAAGCGGTAACGCTCGAAGAGACTGATGCGGCGAGCGGATAGCCCCGCCTACATAGGTCTTACTTCAAACAGGTTAGCGGCCCCGCAAGTGCTCGCTGATGGCGGCCAGCGCCGCCTCCAATTTTTGGCCATAAGCACTGCCATCCGCCGCCTGAGCGTTACTGTGTACCGCGATTATCAGCTTTGCTTTGGGATCAACAGCGATTGTCTGCCCGAAGATGCCGTAGGCACCATAGCG
>JADHQF010000102.1 GCA_016778085.1 Luminiphilus sp.
CGCGGCCGGGCCCAAGAATGATGTTGTCCTTGGGCACCCGCACATTTTCGAGCTTGACGCGCATGTGTCCGTGCGGCGCATCTAACATGTTGAACACTTTGAGAGGTCGGACAATATTCACTCCGGGGGTATCCAGCGGCACAAGGATCTGAGACTGCTGGAGGTGCTTGGGCGCCTCGGGATCGGTTTTGACCATACAGATCATCACCTTGCAGCGGGGGTCGCCGGCGCCAGATGTCCAATGCTTCTCGCCATTAATGACCCACTCGTCTCCCTCGAGAGTGGCTGAGGTGCAGATATTAGTCGCATCAGATGAGGCGACATCCGGCTCGGTCATGCCGAAGCAGGAACGGATCTCGCCGGCGAGCAACGGCTCCAGCCACTGCTTTTTCTGTGCCTCACTGCCATATTTATGCAGCACTTCCATGTTTCCGGTATCGGGTGCGGAGCAGTTAAAGACCTCGGCAGCCAAGCGGGACTTGCCCATCTCCTCGGCCAGGTAGGCGTATTCAACGGTGTTGAGACCCGAGCCCTCTTCCCCCGTCAAAAAGAAGTTCCACAAGCCTGCTTCGCGAGCCTGACTTTTCAATGAACTCAGAATCTCCGTCTGACGGTCAGTGAGGACAAAAGGATCATCCACCTCGATCTCGGCGACGAACTCGTGCTCCACTGGCATGACCTGCTCATTAATGAAGCTTCGGACCCGCTGGAGCAGCGGCGCCACCTTTTCTGAAATTCCCAAATCCATGACGTTTACCTCAAGCGGGGGCCTGATGGGCCTGTCGGTTCACTAAGCAGAGGCGCAGCCGACAGCGAGTGCTTGCCGCCTCTAAGATGGCAAATTAATGGCATAAATTATGTCATTAAATCCAGAAGCCTGCACCACTGTGGTTTCACCAGTGGCTTCTGGCCGGCGGCCGACATTAGCGCATGGCCATGCGCCGAACAAGGCACGTCGCCATGCCAATCACCGATAACTACTATTATGAACCGCTATACCCGGCTTTCCCACAGGGAAAAATTGTTGAGGCAGAACCCATAATTCATATTTTTATCAGCGAGTTATGCTCCCGTAGCAATTAGGCTGGCACCGGCAGCATGAGAGATTCTTTGACCTGCTCCATCACCACGTAGCTGGAGGAATCCAGTACCCCGGGTAAGGTCAGTAACGTCTCTCCCAGAAGAATACGGTAGGCGTTCATGTCGGCAACGCGCGCCTTCAGCAGGTAGTCAAAATTCCCCGACACCAAGTAGCACTCCTGCACCTCTGGTAAGTCCACTGCGGCCGAGGTGAACGCCTCAAAGATGTCCTGCGATGTTCTGTTCAAACTGATCTGAACGAACACCACCAACCCTCTGTCCAGGGCACCCGGATTCAGCACTGCTTGATAGTGCTGTATCACGCCTTCTCGTTCGAGCCTCCTAACCCGCTCCTTACAAGGCGTCGTACTTAAGCCCACCTTGCGCGCTAGCTCCGTGTGTGGCATCCGCGCATCTTGCTGCAGTAAACGCACAATATTCCGGTCGATCTTGTCCAGTTGATGTGACTGATGATTCATCCCTTCAACCTCCTGCATCCACAGGGCAGCGCCCATAGCCCTTAGATGATATCTCTATAAAATAATTTAGGTACAGTCATAGTATCTTTTCTAAATCATTTTTAATGGCGAATATGCTTGTTTTGGGGCCAAAAAAAGCGTTTTTGACCTTCTTAGCCCCAACTGAGCGAGGCAAAATGTCGCCAAATTCGTTGCCGGAGACAACGCCATGCAGCTTGGCGTCCCAAAAGAAATCAAAGCACAGGAATTCCGGGTCGGTATGACGCCGGCCGGCGTCAGAGAACTGGTCAGCGCAGGCCATACTGTTCTGACTGAGTCTGGAGCCGGCGATGCGATTGGCTTGACTGATGACCTTTACCGCGCTGCCGGGGCCTCGGTGGTCGAGACCGCCGAGCAGGTTTTCGCCGAGAGCGACATGATCGTCAAAGTGAAAGAACCCCAGCCGCATGAGTGCCGGCAACTGCGGCCTGAACAATTGCTATTTACCTACCTGCACCTCGCGGCCGACCCGCTGCAGGCAGAGTTGCTGATGAACTCCGGGGCCACCTGCATCGCCTACGAGACGATCACATCGCCACAGGGCGGTCTTCCCCTGTTGGCGCCCATGAGTCTTGTGGCAGGCAGGCTCTCGGTGCAGGCAGGCGCACACCACATGGAGATTCATCAGGGCGGAAACGGTACGCTCCTGGGCGGCGTGCCGGGTGTGGCACCTGGGAAAGTCCTCGTCCTAGGCGGCGGCGTCGTGGGCAGCAGCGCGATCCGGGTAGCACTGGGCATGGGCGCCGACGTGACAGTGCTGGACCGATCTGTCAGCCGCTTGAGCGAATTAGATGAACAATACCGGGGGCAACTCCGCACGGTGTACTCCACGGCGGAGGCCGTGGAGGAGCGTGCCCGCGAAGCCGATCTGATTATCGGCGCTGTGCTCATACCCGGCGCGTCTGCGCCCAAACTTATCACCGCTGAAATGCTGGCTGATTTTAAGCCCGGCACAGTGATGGTCGACGTCGCCATCGATCAAGGCGGGTGTTTCGAGACCTCGCGACCCACCACCCATGCTGATCCCACCTATGTGGTCGACGGCGTAGTGCACTACTGCGTGGCCAATATGCCAGGTGCTGTAGCCAGAACTGCGACCATGGCATTAACCAATGCGACCTTACCCTACGTCATGCGTTTGGCGAGCGAGAGAGTGGAATCACTGATGGCAGCGGACAAACACTTCGCAGCCGGCCTCAATGTTGCCAACGGCATGCTTGTGCACCCTGCCGTGGACGAAGCGCTGTCGTCACATTTTCGCCAACTGACGCCAGACACTCGATTCTCAGGCCAACAAATGAATCAACAGCCTGACAGCCAAGGTCCTGAGACCGTGGTCCATGCAAAAGTCGCTCAGCTCAATTAAGATCGGCGGGTAACCGGTTATGGAAGACCAAAAGTGAAGCATTTTTTGCGCAGAAAGCGCCTCCAACGATTGCGGCAGTCGCTCGTGGGAAAAACCTTCGTCGAGATCAAGAATAGCAGAGGGCTCACCCATCGGATTCTCTGGGTGAGCCAGTCGTGCTGTGGAGACAAGCCTATTCGCGTCGGTATCACTTCCTCCAACAGGGCAGCCGTGCGTTGGTTACCTCACTACAATTTTGCGGCCGCCAGCCAGAGGGCCGTCTATGGCTTCGAGTGCCGGCGACGCCAAAAGGTCGCTGACCTCGCACATGCAGAGCGTCGCCAGCCACTGACTGTAGAGCGCGGATCGGTGCCGGATGTGCCGTCTGTGGCAGAATCAAAAGTAGGTCAATTGGCCGCCCTCATCGATTACCCCTGAGCGCCATAAAAAGCTTCTACTGCGTTAAAACGGAGCCAACGTGCATAAAGTCCAAGCCGATATTGAGCAGCTATCCGAACTGATATTGTCGTACTCGATGGAACGACTGCGGATGGATCCGCCATCGATCGATCATCCTCTCTCCCAGACGACGCTTGAGGAACTTGCGGGCCAGACTATTACTGAAAGGGGGCTGGGAGGCGAGGAGGCACTGAGACTCTTTGTGGAGACGTTGGCGCCCGCCTGTATCTCTGAGGATCACCCACGGTATCTGGCCTTCGTACCCACAGCCCCGTCAGAAGCCTCGACCCTTTTTGATCTGGTTGTCGGGGCCTCCAACATCTGTGCCAGTAGCTGGCTCGAAGGTGCAGGCGCCATCTACGCAGAAAACCAGGCGCTGCGGTGGATTTCTGATATCGCGGGGCTGCCTGCAGAAGCGGGCGGCGTGTTCGTCAGCGGCGGGACGGCGGGCAATCTCTCTGCCCTGGTTGCCGCGCGCCACGATTGGCGGCAGGCACACCCGGAATACAACAGCCAGCGCGGACTGATTATTTCCTCTCGCGGTGCGCATGCGTCGGTGGAACAGGCGGCGCAGGTCATGGATGCCGATTTGGTCCAGTCAGGCGGACACCGGCTTACCGGGGAGGATGTCGCGGCGACGATTGCTGAACTTAGCCCAGAGAACCGGGCACGGTTGTTTGCCGTGGCGTGCACCGCCGGCACCACCAATCTCGGCATCATCGATGACATGCAAGGGATCGGCGAAATCTGCGCCAAAGAGAATCTGTGGTTCCACGTGGACGGCGCTTACGGCGGCGCGGCGTTGGCGGCACCGTCGACCCGGCCGCTCTTTGACGGCATTGAACGCGCAGACAGCTTTATCGTGGACCCTCACAAATGGCTGTTTGCGCCCTTCGACTGTTGCGCACTCATTTATGCCGATCCCGCGAAGGCACGCAAAGCGCATCGCCAGCACGGAGACTATCTCGAAGTATTTTACGGCGGCATCTGGAATCCCAGTGACTACGCGCACCACCTATCTCGCCGCGCACGTGGTCTACCTTTCTGGTTCAGCCTGGCTGTTCACGGAACAAAAGCCTATGCCGACGCAGTTGAAACCACGCTGGATTGCGCGCGTGAGGCAGCGACCATGATCGAGGCGCACCCCAATCTGGAAATGGTCACCGAGCAGCGCCTGTCGATCTGCGTTTTTCGCCGCATCGGCTGGACACCGGAGGACTATAAACAGTGGAGTGATGCGTTACTGGAACGTGGCGATGGACTAGTCACCCCCACCAAACATGAGGGCGAGACAGTGCTGCGATTCTGCATCGTCAATCCGCGAACTAACCGCGACGACATCCAGCTGATACTCGATACTCTCTAGCACGATAACAACACTACATCGCGGGGCACGAATGCCCCGTTGCACCCCGCTTTGCGCATCTCAATGGCCGTCGGTATGTTATAGGTGTTATCAAGGACCGATCACGCTCGAAAAAAACAACGACCCATGGCACGAGGGTAACCGAATGTCTGACACCTTTATTTGCGCCTATACCCTGAACGGTGATGGCTCGGGCACGGCGCTCGACGAAGCGGGATTAACTTCGAGCTCCGCGGCTGACAAGCCATTATGGGTTCACCTCAGCGCCCGGTCTGCCAGGGCTCGCCGCTGGCTGGAAAAAGACGCCCAGCTCCCGGACGAGACCCTCGTTGACGCGCTCTTGGCCGAGGACACCCGGCCACGCATGCAGGTCCGGGAAGCTGGGGTGCTTCTGATCCTCCGGGGCGTCAACTTGAATGACAATGCAGAGCCCGAGGACATGGTCTCCATTCGTATTTGGGTCGAAAACCGCCGTTTTATTTCGGTTCAGCTGCGCAACCTTCGTGGTGTGGAAGATATGCGGGGGCTGCTGGAATCTGGGACGGGCCCTGTCGACATCGGTGATTTGGTCACCACCTTTATAGAGGGGTCTATTGTCCGTATGTCGCCCGTCATGGGTGATCTGGCTGACGGGATCGATGAACTGGAAGACCGCATCCTGCAAATGGACCTGTCAGGCATCCGAGAACAAATCGTCTCAACCCGACGCCAGGCCATCATCTTCAATCGGTTTCTTGCACCTCAAAGGGACATTGTGCAGCGACTGACAGAAGCGAGCATTTCATGGCTGGATGAAGATGATGTTCTGCGGCTGCAGGAAGCTCAAAATGACATCATGCGATTCGTTGAAGATCTGCAGGCCTTGAGAGAGCGCTCGCATTCAGTGCAGGAAGAGGTGGCCAACATTCTGACCGAGAGACTGAACCGCAACACGTATGTGTTCTCTCTCATCGCGGCCATATTCTTGCCGCTCAGCTTTCTGACCGGACTGCTGGGTATCAACGTGCCGGGCATTCCCGGCGCGGACGATCCCGAAGCCTTTCTCGTATTTTGCGGCATCCTGATTGCGGTGGTTGTTGCACAGGTTGCTTTATTCAAAAAGCTGCGCTGGTTTTGAATTTATCCGTAACATGGATGCTGCTGCGCAGATGGCAGCACATCTCGCCTCTTACTTAGGACTCTGCCGCTATGAAAAGGATTGCTCTCATCGCCACGCTGGTGTTTGCCAGCGTGGCACTGTTTACGCCCTGGCTGTTTGGCGAGGCCCGTGGCAAGCAGACGGCTTCAAGATTAGAAGCGCCCTACCCGCTGACTTTCCCTGAGGACTTTGCCTGGGGTGTAGCGGTCGCCGCACAGCATGTTGAGCATCAGCAACCCAGTGACTGGACGGCCTTTGAGCGACGCGTGATTCGTGAGGGCAAGACCGGCACGGGTGACCAACCGGGGCAGGCCAAGCCCGGGCACATTCGCGATCTCGACAAGTATTCCGAAGAAGTGCGCCAGAAGAAGGTCGATTTCGACCGGCGTTACGCCAGTGATTTTGAGCAGCTAGCTGAACTAGGGCTGAACAGCTATCGCTTTAGTCTTTCATGGGCACGCTTATTCCCGCGCGCGGATATGACCGAACCCGACCCGGACGGCGTCGCTTTTTATCGGGATGTCATCGCGGCCGCTAAGGCAAACGGACTCGAACCGCACATATCGCTGTTTCACTTTTCGACGCCCGAGTGGTTCTGGGAGGAACAGAATGGACAGCGAGGTTGGGAGCGGTCCGACGCGC
>JADHQF010000103.1 GCA_016778085.1 Luminiphilus sp.
ACCAACCCTTGAGACATGGGGTGCGGCACGTCTGCGGCGGCGGCGACATTGGGCACGGTACCGAGCCCCGCCTCATTGGAGAACAAACCTCGACGCGCGCCTTGCGCGATAGCGGCGGCGACGCCACCGCCTACCGCCTGTTCCAGACCAAAGGCCGATGAGATGATCAACCACAGCGCGCTCGGGATCTCCGCGATATTCAACGCCAAGATCAGTAGGGCCAGCATGAGGTAACCCGCCACCATAGCGGGCACAATAATTTCGGAAACCAGCGCGAGGCGTCGAATACCGCCGAACAGAATGACCGCCATGACCCCGGTCATCACCAGTCCGCTGGCGAGGGCGGGGACACCGAAAGCCGATTCGATAGAGGTTGTGACGACGTAGCTCTGTACCGCATTGAAGCCAAAGCCGAGCGTGACCAATAGCAACGCACTGTAGATCACCGGGAGCACACGCCACCCCAACCCATATCGCATGACATAGGCGGGGCCGCCGCGAAACGTCTCCTCACCGTGCCGTCGCTTATACAGTTGTGCCAGCGCACATTCGAACAAACTGGTCGACATGCCCAATAAGGCGATCAGCCACATCCAGAACAGGGCACCGGGCCCGCCAAGCGTAATCGCAACCGCGACGCCCGCAATATTGCCGCCGCCAACCCGGCCAGCAACGCTCACTGCCAGGGCTTGAAAGCTGGAGATACCCCGCACCGAACCCCGCCACTCGATATCTGATAACACTGCAAGGGTGCGGCGGAACAGTCGGATCTGCACATACCGGGAGCCAATCGTGAACCGCACCCCCACGATCAACAAGGCACCGATCAGCACGTAGGACCAGAGCCAGTCCGTGATGGTCATGAGCATAACGGTCAGATCAATCCGGTGATGAGAATAATCGCCACCGCTGGCACGACGACAAACCGAGTGAGCCCGCGCCAGGGTCTGTACCACTGGGGGTCGTCCCTCAGCTCATCCGCGCTGTGTTCGGGATGCATGAACCAGCCCGTGAACAGGGCCACGAGCAAACCCGCCATCGGCAGGAAAAGTTTGTCATAGAGCGCTTCAGTGAGTTCATTGAAGTTCATGCCCAGCAGACGATAGTCCTCCCAGATGTTGTAGCTGAGCACTGAGATCACACTCAGACAGGTCACTGAGCCCACCACTAAAATCGTGCTGCGTTGCCGGGAGGTACCGAGTTTCTCTTTGGTCCAGCTGGTCACGCTCTCCAAAAGACCGACCATCGACGTCACGCCGGCCACCGCCAACATCACGAAGAACAGCACGGCAAAAACCGCACCGCCGGGCATTTGCGAAAATGCCACCGGCAAAGTCTGGAAAATAAGACCTGGGCCGCTGGCCATGTCGAGACCGAAATGGAACACCGCGGGGAAGACAACAAAACCGGCTAGCAGCGCGATAAAGGTGTCAGCCAACACGATCATGCCGGCCCCGCGAGCGATAGAGAAATCGTTCGGCAGGTAGGCGCCATAGGTCATCATGCCGCCCATGCCCACGCCAATAGAGAAAAAAGCCTGTCCGACTGCCGCGAGAAAGGTAGCACCGGTGACTTTGCTGAAATCTGGCGTGAACAACCACTGCAATGTCTCGATGAAGCCGCCCGCAAAATAGTTGTAAACACTCAGCCCCACCAGCAGCGAGAACATCAGCGGCATCATAATTGTCACGGCGCGCTCAATACCGGAGGTTACACCCGCATAGATAATCGTACCGACGATCACATTCCCGATAAGAGTCCAAATCACCATCGACTGATTGTCCGCCAACAGACCGGCGAACGTAGTCTCAGCTACCCCTGCATCAAAATCAGCGAACCCTGTGAGTAAGGCACGCCCGAGGTACCAGAGCACCCAACCCACGACCACTGCATAGGTAATCGCAATGGTATAAGCAGTGACCACTCCCAAGCCGCCCACTACCTTCCAACGGTCGCTCCGCCCCGACTCGGTGGCCACCGCGGCCATGGAGGTGGGTGGGCTACCGCCTCCACGCCTGCCTACCAACAGCTCGGCCATCAGGCAGGGGATGCCAATAGCGACGGCGCACAGCAAGTAGATCACTACAAAGGCGCTGCCTCCGTTTTCGCCTGTCACATACGGGAAACGCCAGATATTGCCCAAACCCACAGCGAAACCCACCGACGCCATAATGAAAGCGAATCGGCTGGACCACACCGCGTTTCCCGTTGCCGTCATTAAGATCTCCTACCTACTCTTGCCTCGCCAACAGCTGTCGCCTTGGCCAATTTATGTGTCACGCGTCGCCAGTGAAACTCTGTAAGGACTCACCCAATGACAACCTTACAACTGCCCCTGCAACACGATGTCGAAGCCCTCGGCGGTGGGCGTCGCCAACATTGATACCGCGCGTCGAAAACCGTCGTCTCTCGCCACCGGACCACTGGCACTGAGTTTGATCCCATAGCCATCGGCATAAAGGTTCAGGTCGCCGGCCAGCAGGAGCGCACCGTTCTCTGTGACGACGGAGCCCACAATCCCGTCGACTGACTCTGCGGCGCCCGTCACATCAATACGATAATCACCCAAGGGTATGTTGCCACTCTTCGCGGTCCAGGCCGCGTTTTGAAGATACACGGTGCCTCGAGCCTGCCGCAGGCCTGCCTGCTCCACTTCAATGTGCTCAAAGCTCCCCGATAATGTGCCGCCCAAATACAGTGGAAAGATTGCACGCAAGGCCATCGTATCGAGGCTTACGCTGACATTACGGAGCACAGTGAGGCCCGATAGCCCGATACCCACCTGACTAGTAAATACCTGATCGCCCCACTCGCTGGTGAGGGTCAACGGTGTACCCCAACCGAGTCGCCACGGCTGAAGCTGCCACTGCACCCGTCCCAGCATGAGTGGCTGACCATCGATCGTGGCCCATGCCCTGACAGCCCGCCCCGACCATACCGTCCCCGAGAGACCAGTGAGCGTGAGCGTAGGGGGCAAAAATGCGGCAAGTACTCGCGCCGGAATTTGCGACAGCATGAGCAGCGACAAGAGTGCGGCTGCTACGAGGCGATGGTGTTGCGCGAGCCAATTCACCTCAGGTCCCCGCCACCCTAAAAGTGGCATTCACACCGCCACTGCGGCCCGCGCTACTGACCGAAGCATCCAGCACTGCTAGGCCCGATACGCCCTCTATCTGCTCAAGAAATCGCAACAGATTGTCGAACGCCACGCCTTCGAAACGGATTTGCACCTCGCCTCGGCTGTTGGGTTGTAACCGCTTGACAGAGAGGCCATTGGCTTCGCTGGCTTGACTGAGAGTGCGAGTAAGGTTGATTTTCTGATCGCCACCGCCGGCGCGCAACGCAGCGAGTTGCTCTACCCTCACGTCGACGCGCATCAGCTTTTCGGCCAGCGCCTGATTACCTTCAGTCAAACGCGCCCGGCGCCCATCAAGTTCAATAAAAATCAGCTGCACAAAGAGCCAGAACCCCAAGGCCGCGACGAGCGCCATGAGCGCAATCTGATCCCGACTGGGAAGGGACTCAAACCACTGACGCATGATCAGATCTCCACCCGTAGTCTCGCCACGACGCCGTCCCCGCGGGCGTTTGAGCTCTCGAGGCTCGCCGGCAACGAGCGCTGGCCCAGCTGTTCCCGAACCTGCTCTACAGACTGGAAGTTCGGCGCTGACAAATTGACACGAATCTCGCGTCCACCGCTATAGTTGACTGAAGTCAGAGTAATATTAGGGACCTCACCCGCTGCACTGAGCAGCGCCACCAATACTGGGGTGAATGCTCGGTGCTGCGCACCGGCGCCCAACTCTGCCAACTGACGATTGAGCTGCTTCTCCACGTCCACGACTGCGCCTGTGGGGTTTATGCGGCGATAACTATCCTGAATTGCCTGTCTGAGCTGTAGGTCCTCTGCCTTGAGGGTCTGATAATCGGCAACAGACAAGGCCGTCTTCAAGATCAATGCCACGCCTAAGGCGATGACAACCTGTTGCCAGACTCCCCACCAACGCCTTAGCGGCAGTTGCGGTGCAAACTCTCCCTGCCGCAGATCCGGGCCAGCCGGGACAGGCTCTGCCAACAACAGGGCCTCGGACAGCCCCCCCTGACGCCATTGCATCCGATCGTGAAACTGCGTCGGGATACACGCCTTGGCAGCCGCTTCATCCTCTCCGTAGGCCACCATAAGGTCCTGCTCTGAATCGAGACTATCCAGCAGTGCGGGTAACAACGCCGTCTCGATTCGCGCTCCCTCGGCCTCACCCCAACGCACCAACACAGATTCGGATTCGAACAACAGTGTCCACTGATCCGCTGCCCAAGGCAGACACAGCGCCTCTGTCACCCAGGGCAATTCCTTGAGGGGTTCGGGCATTTCCTCCATCCAATGATTAATAGTGGCGCGCTTTACAACACCCACCGCCTGCAAGCCATCGCGCATGGGGGCGTGGGCGAAGTGGAGTTCGGAAACGTCTTCGAGCAGCGACTCCTCCAGCATAAACGGGAGCGCGCGTCGCAGGTGTTTCACCTCCTCTGGGGCCACCGGCACCGTGAGATTGCGGACCCTGTCAGACGGTAATGCCAGGCAGGTATTTTCGGGCAGGCGCATTTCCCCAGCACCCAGAGACTGGGGCGCATGGCCGGGTCGCAGCAGAAATGCTTGTCCCTGCTGCCAACGCACCACATTGAGGTTCTCTCGGTTCATCAGTGGGGGATTCGCAACGCCAGTGAAGAAGTATGAACTGGCAGTGGCCGCATCATAGCTCGCCCTCTGACCGAAAAACAGCGACAGTGGCATCGGGTAGGCGATGCAGCACACTGAACAAGTGGCGCTCGCGCTCTACTAACTCCACCGTCGCATCCAGCAAGAACCAATCACTTCTGATATCCAGAAGCGGTTCAAGCTGCCCCATGGATTGGCCCTCAAACGCCGGATCTGCCAGCAGATCCGCGACGGTGCCAATCTCCCCCTCGCGTCGCAATTCGTCTAGCCGCTGGGCCTCCATTTCGGCCAGAGGAAAGAGCTGATCGTCGCCGTTTACGCTGCGCAACACGGGCAAAGGGCAAGTGAGAATATTCAGACGGCTACTCGTCTCCGGCCACACGGTGACCAGCGGGGCCAGCGCTCGATATACCGGCTCGGTCATGCCTCGCACAGCGCGCAGTTCGCTCACGCTGGCCAGTGCTCGGTTAGCGGGCAGGTAGGGGTAATCAGCGTAGCGGTACTCCCCCTCTTCAGCACCATTCAGTCTGCGCTCGGCATCGCGATCAATAAAGTCCGTGACCGCATCGGTCAGGGCCATCGCCTCTTCCAGAGGCAGCGACGCCTCCCCCAGTGCCTGCAGCAGTCTGATAAACATCTTCTGTGCGGTGTTCCAGCGATTTGTGGAGTCATCGGACAAGGCCGTCGCAGTCTGCTGCGGCTGATTACCCGTGCCAAGATCCTCTTCCACATCTTCAGCATCACCCTTATCGTTGGCATTAGGGGTCGCTTGTCCGACGGACTGCGTCTCTGCCAGCAAATTGAGATTCAGCCGCCCCTGCAGGTCTTCAATTCGCCCACTCATCCAGCCGCCGGCGTCCAGTGGATAAGGTGTCGGAGGCTGCGCCCAAACTTCTCCTAGGTGGTCCGCGGCGACCTCGGCTCTGGCATCGGCGCGGCTATCCGCCTGCAGTGCCAACGCCGCCAGCCCTTCTGCACCCATCAGATAGGCCCACGCTTGCTCGGAAAACAGCTGATGCGTTCCCCGTTGCAGGGTGAGCGTAAAATCGCGCTGCAACCCGACCATCAGCGCCGCCACCAGGGCAAACACCAACATAGCGACGACCAACGCAGCGCCTCCCTCTGCCCGGAAGGATTTATGGCGAAGGCAAGACATAGACCCTCCGTAGCTCACCCAATCCGGTTACCTCCATGATCACCTCCACGGCAGCCGGCGGTGACGGCATTTGCCCGGGTTGAGACAAATCAGCGATCCAGTTGTCCTGCCAATTGCGACGGTCAATGACGTCATTGCGGTCACTCTCAACCGCTGATAACGCCGAAAGAAACCTGAGCTCAAAACGCTCAACCCCTTCCAGAATCGCGGTTTCAACGGGTTCCGTTCCCGCAGTGCGATCGAGCACGGGAAAATAGCCGCGCCAGAGGCGCTCGTCTTCAAGCCACCAGCGGACCCGCTGCAGCGTACTGCGAGGCGCGGCACTGGAGTTGTGCCAACCGGCTCGGGTAAGCGCCAGCGGCTCACGCGCCAATTCGCCACCCGAGAGCGCTGGCACCACCTGGCCAAATTCATCGACGACGGGTCGGTTTACCACCTGCCGGAGATCTCTCGACAAGAGTGCCCAAGTCTGATTTATATCGTAGGCACGCCCGCCTGCGCTACGCAGGCTTTCCGCACCGGAAAGCGCGGAAGACAAACCGGTATAGGCCACCACCGAAATCAAGGCGGTGATCGCCATAGCAATCAGCACCTCTACCAGCGTAAAGCCCGCAACAGACGAGCTACCGCGCCCCATTGGATTGCTCCTGGGCGAGATAACCA
>JADHQF010000104.1 GCA_016778085.1 Luminiphilus sp.
GAGGGTTATCAATGCGGTCACTGTGGATTCACGGGCAAGGCCCGTCACTGGCGCTGCCCGGGCTGTCGCCATTGGGATTCCATTCACTACCGCGGTGGCGCACTGGAGCAATCCCATGGCTGATGCGGGCAGTAATTTGATCGTTGCCCTCGACTACGATTCTCCAGAGGCTGCCTTGGATTTGGCGAAGCGGCTCGATCCGGCCACAGTGCGCCTCAAGGTCGGCAAGCAGCTGTTTACGCTTGCAGGGCCCGACATGGTGCGCTCACTGCAGAATCTGGGTTTCGATATTTTCCTTGATCTGAAGTTTCACGATATTCCGACTACGGTGGCCAAGGCAGTCAAGGCGGCAGCTGAATTAGGTGTGTGGATGGTCAACGTCCACGCTTCAGGGGGATCAAGGATGATGCGTGCCGCGAAGGAGGCGCTGAATGACTTATCGCATCCCCCTCTGCTAGTGGGGGTGACCGTGCTGACCAGCATGGATCGGGATGATCTGGCTGAGCTCGGCTGCGATGACGAACCCATCGATCGCGTTTGCCAGTTGGCAGCGTTGGCAGAGTCGACGGGTCTTGATGGCGTAGTCTGCTCAGCCGCCGAGGCAGCCGTCCTCTCGACCAGGCAGCGCGACGGGTTTTTACTGGTGACGCCGGGTATACGGCTGGCCGGCGACGAGGCGGGTGACCAGCGTCGTATCGTGACCCCCGAGAGCGCGGTTGCTGACGGCGCGACGCATTTGGTCGTAGGACGGTCTATCACGGGCTCTGATGATCCGGCAAAAACCGTAGCAGATATCCGCTCCTCACTGGATGCGCACGCCAGTGGCTAGTTTGCCGGGTGTCTGTGGGAACCCGCGGTGGGCAGCCATGGTTTGCGCCCGAAGGAGATGCTCAGCGTTCAGTGATCTGTCTCGACCCCACGGCGCGCCCCATAGTTGAACAGAGCCCACTCACGTGGGGATCTGTAATTGACTGATGGAGAAAACACCATGAATTCACCGCTCATAACACCGACACTGAATACCGCTTACCGACTCACTCATGCCCGCGGGGGAAGACAGTTTGGATTGGCGGCGAAAATGCTGGCGATCTGTGCTTTGTTACTGGGTTTGAGTCCCTTTGCAAGCTGGGCATCAGCGCCCGTTAACATCAACCTCGCCACCGCCGAAGTATTGGCAGAGAGCTTACAGGGCGTGGGTCTCGCGAAGGCGCATCGCATCGTCGAGTACCGGGAGGCACATGGCCCGTTCGAGCACATTGATGAGCTGGCGGCAGTGCAGGGTATTGGGTCCGCGACAGTGGAGAAGAACCGCAGTGTCATCCGGCTCCAATAATGCCAAGCGGAGCTGTGCGCCTTGATATTACTGACGGGCGCCACGGGTTATGTGGGCGCCGCGCTTCGCGCGGCGCTTGAACAGCGGGGCCAGCCGCTGCGGCTACTGGAACGCGCGACGCATGCGACGAACGAAACGTCGCATGGGGAGTGGGTGCAATGGGACATGGGCAGTGGCGATGATCTGCCGGGTGGCGCGTTTGACGGCGTGTCTACCGTCATTCATTGCGCGGGGTTGGCGCATCGCCACGCAGACGAGCGCGAATACCAGCGCCTTAACGTTGAGGCCACTTCTGACCTCGCGCGGCGCGCCGTGGATGCGGGTGTATCTCACTTTATCTATGTGAGCTCGCTGAACGTGGTCCCCTTCGACGCACCCTCGGCCAGAGACCCGGCGCATCAGTACCCCGAGCCAAAGGAGCGTTATGCGGCGTCCAAATGGCGCGCCGAGCAGAGTTTGGGTCAGATGTTCGCCGGGAGTCACTGCCAGTTGACGGTGTTACGCCCGGGGCTTGTTTATGACGTCGAGCTCACCGCAAATCTCAAAACAGTGAAAAGCGTGTTGCGCTGGTGGCCCTGGCTCCTGCCCTCAGTGGGACGCCGGAGTATGGTAGCTCGCGAGGATCTGGTGACATTGCTGGTTAGCTGTGCACTGGGTGAGTCAGGAGCGCCGACGGGTGAAGAAATCCTCTCGGTTACTGACGGAGCTGTTTATGATGCCGAGAGGATCTCGCGCGCACTGTCTCAAGGAATCAAATGGGGCGTGATGCCACAGTGGCTGTGCCGTCTCGCAGGCAGAGCGCTTGATTGGAGGGACGGTAATGAGGCTGGAACTCACTGGCGCAGCCTCAGCGCCGATTATTGGACCGGTGACGCTCCCGCTGTCACGGGTTGGCAGTCTTCTGTGACACTCGAATCTCGAACCGCCAGCGAGACAGGGTGTTCATGATGATGCTTATCGCCATGGCATTGTTGGTCAGCCTCGGTCTTTGGGCGTTTGTCCATGTGGCCCCGCACTGGGGTTTGGTTGACCAGCCTAGCTCGCGCAGTCTGCATACGACGCCGACGGTAGTCAGTGGCGGCATCGCGCCAATGCTGGTGCTGGCAGCCGGGCTTTACACGACCATGGACTTTCCCGGAACACAAGCAGTCGCGCTTATGACGCTCGTGCTCACTGCTATCGGCTTGCTGGATGATCGGCACGGTTTGCCGAGCGGCGTGCGTTTCCTGTGTTATCTCGCTACCGGGCTTCTGCTCTGTTGGCTCCTGCTGCCAGCCGGATCGGCGAGTATCACCGTGCTGGTGATGGCCGGCGTAGCCGTGGCCTGGTGCATCAATCTGGTGAATTTCATGGATGGTGCCGATGGCTTGGCCGCCACGCAGGCGCTGTGCGTGGCGATGGGAATGGGACTGATCGCCACCTTCGGAACGGTTTCCAATGCGCAGTTGGCATGGCTGTCTGCCATGCTGTTTGCCTGTTGGGCACCACTGCTTTGGTTCAACTGGCCTCCGGCGAGACTCTTTATGGGAGATGCTGGTGCCATCCCTCTCGGATTCGTTCTGGCACTGATGGGATTGATGGCCCTCCTGACGGATCTCTCAATGGGGTTGGCATGGCTGATTTTAATGATGCCGTTTCTGGTCGATACGGGATTTACGCTCTGCATCAGAATCCTCGCGGGTGAGCCGCCGCACATTGCCCACCGGGAACATGCTTATCAGCGCCTGATCGCGCAGGTTGGCAGTCCATTACCCATTACGCTGGGATTACTGGGTATGCAGGTCATCTGGCAATTTCCGCTGGCGGTGACGGTCGTCAATAGCACTGTATTCCCATCGCTTCTGGTACTTTTATCAGCCATTCCGGCGGTTGCGGCTGTGGTGTATACGCGCCTGAGGGCTTAAGCTGACGTTTACTAAATAACTAACTGAATCCGCTGCGGGTTCGGTTGTGTGGTCTAGGTGAGTATGGTCAAAAAGATGGCATCGCGGGTGCGCGCGATGAGCGCTCATTCGGTCTCCACTGTCATCTGGCTTTTCGCCCGACGCTCACTCCCCCCTTCTTTCCGGTTCTCAGGATGGTTAGTTCTCGACTTACTGGTCGTGCTCGGCGCCCTTTACGGTGCCGCCGCCATCGGCGGCGCGGACGGCGCCAGGGTAATGGATTCGCTGGCCCCACTGATTGTTGCCTTGGTGCTGATCGGCTCCGCCGTCATTTTTAGCGTGCAGGGCCTGTATCTGTCTGTTATCCGCTATATGGGGCAACAGGCAGTGTGGGATCTGGTCAAGGCCGTCAGCTTTTCAACCATCGCGCTCGGTGCAGCCATCTTCTTTACCGAGTCAACATTGCCCGCCACCGCAGCTTTGGTCTATTGGCTGTTACTGTTTGTAGGTATCGGTGGATCGCGTCTGATCTCAAGGGGCTGGCTTCAAGCGAATACCCGGGCAGACGCGAGGCGGGTGATTATTTATGGGGCCGGTGAGTCAGGTCGTCAATTGCTGAATGCACTCAATCACGGCACGGATTACCGCGTGGTGGCCTTTATCGACGATAACCCCAATCTGCACGAGACGGTGATCAATGGCCGTCCGGTGTTGGGGGCGGATGACCTTACCAGTTTGGTCGAAGAGCATGCGGTCCGTCAGGTGTTGCTGGCAATTCCCTCGGCGTCTCAAGAGCGCCGTCGTGCCATCATCAACTCGCTGGTCGGTTTGCCTGTCAGAGTGCGAACCATCCCTAAGATCAGCGAGCTGATTTCCGGAAACGCCATCGTGAATCAGATACAGGACGTGGATCTGGATGATCTGCTGGGCCGTGAACCGGTTCCACCGCACCCCGAGCTGATCGATCGCTGCATCACTGATAAGGTCGTGATGGTGACGGGCGCGGGAGGCAGTATTGGATCCGAACTGTGCCGTCAGATTTTGTCGTCATCGCCCCGGGAGCTGATTCTCCTAGATATTTCAGAGTTTGCGCTCTACAGCGTGGATCGTGAGATCAAGAGTTTGTGCCAGCGGCAGGGCCTGCGTTTCCCCGTTGTGACCCTTTTGGGCAGCGTGCGTGATGAGCAGCGCCTCGAATCGATTTTCCGCACCTTTTCGGTGAACACGGTCTACCACGCTGCGGCGTATAAGCATGTGCCGATGGTGGAGTACAACGTCGCTGAAGGCGTGGCCAATAATGTTCACGGCACCTGGAGTGCAGCCTGGGCGGCGCATCGGGCGGGCGTGGATACCTTTGTGCTGGTTTCGACTGATAAGGCGGTTCGTCCCACTAATGTGATGGGCGCTTCCAAGCGGTTTGCGGAACTCATTCTGCAAGGCCTGTCCCAAATCGAAACTCAAACCCGTTTCTGCATTGTGCGCTTTGGCAACGTGCTCGGCTCCTCGGGCTCCGTTGTGCCACTCTTTCGCGAGCAGATCAGTGGTGGTGGCCCGGTTACGGTGACTCATCCCGAGGTGTCTCGTTACTTTATGAGTATCCGGGAGGCGGCGCAGCTAGTGTTGCAAGTGGGTGCGCTGGGTACTGGAGGCGATGTCTTTGTACTGGACATGGGCGAGCCTGTGCGGATTGTTGAGCTGGCCGAGCGAATGATTCGCTTGAGTGGCTACGACATCGAACGGGACAATATGTTTGG
The DNA here is from genome assembly GCA_016778085.1 of Luminiphilus sp. Classification (GTDB taxonomy): domain Bacteria; phylum Pseudomonadota; class Gammaproteobacteria; order Pseudomonadales; family Halieaceae; genus Luminiphilus. The sequence continues at coordinate 4,971 of JADHQF010000104.1, forward strand.
CGAGCACATCGATCTCGAGTACATCGGTCTCCGTCCGGGTGAGAAGCTGCATGAAGAACTGTTGCTGGGTACCTCAGTGACGGGTACTGGGCACCCGATGATTATGCGCGCAGAGGAAGAATCCTTTGACTTCGACTTCATCGATGATGCGGCTCATCGTCTGTTGCGAGCCTGTGCTCAGATGGACCTGAACGATGTCACGGCCATTTTGACCGAGCATGTCATGGGCTTCTCCGGACACGAGCCGCGACACGATTACGTCTGGGTTAAGCAGGGCCGCGTTGGCAAGCGTGTCCGTAAAGCGCTTGAGGCGGAGAACGTCACCCCGATTCGCCCGGAACTGGTGGGCCCGAGACAGAGCACCGGTCGAACTAGCGACTGATCTCATGGAATGTAGCGCGACCGCGCTTCGCATCTGCTCAATCTTAAGCTTCCCTTTGACGATTTTGGCGGCGCTGAGCGCAGGCAAGATCTGTGCTATCCAAGTGGCGAATGCCCTCTATCAGCTTCGGTCGTTGCTCCCGACACGCTGCTCTTGTAGGGTCCGCTTTTACCTTGATGTCAGGCAACGCTAGGGCACCCTATGTCTATGATCGTCAATCGACGCGACGTCGATTTTTATCTCGATGAAATGTTTGATTTGGGATCGTTACTCGCCAGCGATCGCTACAGCGAGCATGATCGTGAGAGCGTTACGGCCATACTCGATTTGTGCCAAAACATGGCAGAGGAAGAGTTCCTGCCCTGCGCCGCGGAGCATGACGAGAATGAACCCATCTTCAAAGACGGGCAGGCCATCACCCCAGACTCATTAAAAGCTTGCCTGAAAACCTTTGTTGAGGCCGGTCTGCCCACTGCGACTTTTGATTACGACCTAGGTGGCATGCAATTGCCGGTGATGGTCGCCAATTTCATGCAGGGTATCTTTCAAGCGGCCAATGCACCGGCTACTGGCTACGTATTCCTGACATCCTCCAATGCCCACATGTTGCAGGCCTGCGGCAGCGAGGCGCTGCGGGAGTGTTACCTTCCGCCCCTTGTGGAGGGCCGCTGGTTTGGCACCATGTGTTTATCCGAACCCCATGCAGGGTCATCACTGTCTGATATTCGCTGTGTGGCCGAGCCCGTTGGCGATGGAAGCTACAAGCTCATCGGTACCAAGATGTGGATCTCTGGCGGTGAGCAGGATATCTCTGAGAACATTGTGCATATGGTGCTGGCTCGAATCCCGGACGCGCCTCCGGGCGTGAAGGGCATCTCACTATTTCTCGTGCCCAAAATCCGCGTGGACGAAGATGGCGCGCTAGGTGAGCCCAACAACATTGCGCTCGCGGGCCTCAATCACAAGATGGGGCAGCGCGGCACCACCAACACGCTACTCAACTTCGGCGAAGGCGGTGACTGTCTCGGCTACCTCGTGGGGGCGGAAAACGAAGGCCTCAAAAACATGTTCCACATGATGAACGAGGCGCGGATCGGCGTCGGCATGCTCGCCACGATGTCGGGTTTGGGTGGTTACCTTTACTCGCTCGATTACGCCCGCAACCGGCCGCAGGGCCGACAC
>JADHQF010000105.1 GCA_016778085.1 Luminiphilus sp.
CCCCTGCAACATGGCGAAGAGGGCGAACTCTGCATCGGCGGCATTCAGCTCGCCCGGGGTTACCGCAACCTGCCCGAGATCACCCGCGAGCGGTTTATTGAGCACCCCGACCTCGGGCAGATTTACCGGTCGGGAGACCGTTGCCACGTTGACCCCAACACCCTCCGCGTGCATTTCCATGGCCGGATCGATGCGCAGCTCAAGGTCAGGGGTTACCGGGTCGAGGCACAACCCATCGAATCACTGCTGCAGGATCAATTTGCCGAGATTGAGACAGCCGTGTTGGACTGTCAGGACAATGAGCTTGTCGCCTTGTTGAGAGCCCCGGCGCTGTGGTCACAAGACACCGCGGCCAACAATATCCAACCCTTAAACCATGGATTGGTGAGTGAGGCGCAGCAGCTGATATCAGCGCGATTCCCGCCTTACGCGGTACCGAGCCGCTTTTTTGTCGTGAATCAATTCGAGCTAGTGCCCGCCTCTGGCAAAATCAATCGCCGCGCCCTGCCCTCGGTAGCGGATGTCGTCGGCCTTGAGGCGACAGAGAGTGCAGTGAGCACGGCTTTTACCGATGACGAGAGTGCGTCTTTGCCAACCGAGGTGCTGACCCTGTGCCGCGCTGAGCTAGGACCGACACTCGATTGGCATGATGACTTCATCGACTGGGGCGCTCACTCGATTGCGATCGCGCGGCTAACGCAGCAACTTCAGGCGGCGGGCTATCCCGTGTCGGTCAGAGGCTTGCTCAGCCAGACGCGCACCGCCGCCGCCATCGCCGAGCTGCCGACCCAACGCGACGATGAGCAGGCGCCACTGGGATCGACCACCGGCGCGCGGGCAGGATCAGAGGCGCACTCAGAGGGCGCCCGACAAACGGGTCGTTCATATGGATTCCGACACTTCACGGCACTGCAGGCCATGGCCGCGGTGTTACTGAGGGCGCCGCTACTTTTGATGGCCGCATTGGGGCTCGCCATTATCGACCCTGAGGAATTGTTGCTGGTGGGAGATATTGTGGCCTTTTTGCGGGCGACCATCATCGCCTACTGCGTCTACATGGTCGTGCCCTTCGTTAATCTGGCTTGGGTGCTTTTGTTACGCTCTATTCAGGCGATTTCAGTGCGCACACCCGGGATCAGGCCCGGGCGCTACCAAAAGTTCTCGAGTCATCACCTGCAACTGTGGTGGTTAGAACAACAAGCCGACTTTGTGCTTAAGCCGCTGGTAAAAGGATTGCGCAGCCCGGTGCTCTTCAACTGGGCGCTCAAACGTTTGGGCGCCGACGTTCACCCCAAAGCCTTTATCGCCCAGAGCACCGAGTGGTATGGCCCACTCTCGCTCATCTCAATCGGGCCAGAGGCAGTGGTGCAGGCGGGCGTGCAAATCAGCAGTGCTCGCTGGGAAGGAAACGAATTTGTTCTGGACACGATCCACGTGGGTCACAAAGCGCGGGTGGGTAGCCGGTCCATGCTCTGCGGTGGCGCCTCACTGGGGGATCATTCATGGCTCACACCTCTGTCCAGCTTGGATACCGAGACCGAGCCAAACAGTCAGATCAGCGGCGTGCCGGGGACTAAAGCGGGCAACTACCAACCCCCCAAGACACCTGAACTTGCTCCCTCCTCAGCATTCACCGACGCGGTGATCGACCTGCGTAATGTCACCACGCAATTTGTGCTGGAACTCGGGCTGGTGATCGTGCCCGGGGCGTTTATTGCCCTGCTGACCACCTGGTTTCTCGGATTCGAGGCCCTTAGCAAGGTGAATCTGGATGCGAACATGCTGACGGGTCGCGATCTGTTGGTGATGAGCGGCGCGGGCGTGATCGGTATCTGGCTGGGGGTACTCACCAGCTCGCTCATTCTCTGCACTTTCCTCCGATTGACCCCCACTCCGCCGGGCTGGACGCGCGCCGCCAGCTTCCAGGGTACGCTGGCACGTTATCGACAAACCAAAATGAATCAGGTCCAGCAGATGTGGGGCTGGAGCCTCACCGGCCAATACCTGCGTGCACTGGCAGGCGTCAAATTCTCGCGGGTCGGAGCCTCAGAGTGCGATGAGTTAGTGAACCTGCTTCCTGAGCATCTCCATGCGGATGCCAACGTGTTCATCGCGCAGGGCTGCTTCTGCAACGTACTTGATGAGCACGGCGCTTTTCTGCTGACGCAACCGGTTCAAATGCCTGCGGGGTTCTTTGCCAGTAACAACGCCATGGTCGAACCGGGACCCATCCCCGGCAACCTGCTTCTGGGGGTGTCGACACCACTCGGCCCCCACCTGTACCGACCGCAATACAACGACCGCCCCGATACCAAGCGCGTCCTTGCAGGCAACCCACCGTTGGAGATGGGCGCCACCGACCCTCAGAGTGCGCCCGCTCACCCGATGCCATCACTCGGTATTTTTCTGGCACGGTTCCTACTCAACGATCTGGGCTCCGTGGGTATCATCCCGGGGATCACGGTATTTTTGGCCACCGGCTTACTGGTCAGCCTCAACGTCATGGGCTTTAGCAATGTGGGCGCGGCGTTGATCACCAGCATCGTTGTACCGCTGTCGTTGCCCCTGCTCGCACTGCTCGTCAAGCTGATTCTGGTGGGCAATCACTGGGGGCGTCATAACACCGCGCCGTTCTGGTCGGTGCGTCATTTCACCTACTTTCTGGCGCAGGACTGCTTCTTCCGCTTGATGACCGGCTTTATGAGCACGGTATCGGGCACCGCACTCGCAAACCCGATCTTGCGACGCTTCGGCTGCCGAATTGGCCAACGCACATTAATAGGCTTGCCCTTGCAGATGTCTGACTGGCACGCAGTCGATATCGGCGATGACTGTGTGATTAACGGACAAATGCAATTGCACAGTTTTGAGGATCGTGTGCTGACAGTATCCCGAACAAGAATCGGAAATGGCTCTGCTATCAACTACGGCACCATGCTGATGGGCGGCGCACACCTCGATTCAGGCGTTACAGTCGATCCACAGTCGCTGGTACTGAAAGCCATGAAGCTGAACGCCGGCGTTCATACAGGTAGCCCGACCCAGCGTATTCGCTGACTCCCCGAAAACACTCACTCCGCGATAAAATCAGCGCCGCATGGGCTCCCAACGCCAATAGGTCAAGCAGCGCCACAGCCATTCCAATGGTCCGCGCCGAAATCGCTGAAGCCACGAGTGGCACATGAGAAGCTGCAGGAAATAGACCACAACGGCGAACGCCACCACCTGTGCCGGACCCCACACAAAGGCCGCGCCCAACCCATACCCATAGAAAACCGTCGTAAAGATCACCGTCTGACTCAGGTACCCAGTCAAGCTCATTTGCCCCGCACTGGCGATCAAGCTCCTCACTCCGACCAGCCAGCGACTTTGAACCCAACACCAGACGCTGCAGAACCAGGCTCCTGTCAAACTGAGAGTGGCGGCCAGATACACCAAATCGCCGCCCAGTGCCTGCGCCGGCGTGGCGTCTGAAAGTGCAAACGGGCTGTAGCCCACAGCTCCTGACCAATATCTCTCTATCGCCATAAGAGACAGTCCCAGCACCCACAGCCCTAGCGCAGTGAATGTCGATTGCGCGCGCGTCAGCCGCGCCAGCGCGCCCCAGTCGCTCCGCATGAGGCAAAACCCCAGAAGAAAACAGGCGAGCACCAAAAACCCCGAGTCGGGATACTGCCAATCGGCCCAGAAACGCTCGGGTAAAAACGTTGCGTGGTAAGCCAGCACTTCTGTGAAGCTGCCCACGGCGAGTGGCGAGTAGTCCCGGTCTTCCTCAAGCCATGACGCGGCTTCCATCGCGTTTTCCGCGGGCCATTCGTCCCCCCGATCGCCACCCAAAAGATGACCCAGTGGAAAACTGAGCGCCAAAACCAGCCCGAGTGAGAGCAACCAGTTTGTGGGCAAGCGATAAAGCAGTAACAGCAAGACACCGAGCTCTGCATAGAGCATCAGAATGTCACCCTCAAAGAGCAGGCCATGCAGATAGCCTAAGAGCATCAAAACGCTGAGACGACGCAGAGAGCGGGCCGTGGTGTATCCAGGAGATTGGGTTTGCAAGAAGAAACCCATGCCGAACAGCAGGCTGTAGAGCATCCAAAACTTGGTTTCAAATAAAACGTGTTTGGCCTGCCACGCCAGCTGATCGATCATTCCCGACCAGGCAGGATAGTCCGCGCCAAAACTGAACACGTTGACCAGCAAAATTCCGAACAACGCCACGCCGCGCAGTACATCGAGAAACGCGATGCGGTTGGCATCTCCGACCTCAGCGGTCAAAAGAGGACATCCCACTCCTGATCGACCAGTCGCAGTGTTTTGCCCAGCCCTTTCTCAAGGGCCTGATCGTAGACGGCGGAGGCGACCGCGATATCTTCAATCGCAAGCCCAAACGGATTCCAAAAAATACGTTCGTCGGGGTCTTCACGACCCGGTATGTGCCCCGATACCACCGCGCCGAACTCGCCGTGAATGCTGTCACGCGTTACCAGGCCCTCGCGGTGCATGCGCGCCAATACCCGGTCGGAGTGCACGCTCTGATGCCAGTCATCCACCACAATTTTATCTGCGGCACTGACCAGCTCAAAAGTGGGGTCCATGAGCGACACATTCATGAACAGCGCGCCGCGCTTAAACTCGGACGCGGTGACATAGGGTTCCGATTCAGTGGTCGCGACAATGCCCATGTCTGCCTCTGACAGCGCGTCCTGAAAACACGGCATCGGCTCCACGGTGATGCCCAGCGCGCCCATATGCTCGACAAAAGCTTGCAGACGTCCTGCATTTTGATCAAAAGCACGGTAGTGCTGGATATCCGGAAACCACTTCGATATGGCCCACAGTGTCAGCGCGCCAATACGTCCTGCGCCCACCAACCCCACCGACTCGCTGTCTGGTCGCGCGAGATAGCGCGCCGCCAACGCCTGGACGACGGCTGTGCGCATGGCACTGATCAATGCGCCTTCCATGATGGCGATAGGTAGCCGATGCACCGGATCGTTGAGGATAATCACCGCGTTAGCGCGGGGAAGCCCGTGCTCCGGATTGATGTGTGAGCTGGCAATCCACTTCATACCCTCCCTGTCGAAGGGCGCTCCCACGTGCGCTGACAGGCCGATAATACGATCTGCGACATGAGGACATTCGGGTCGTTTTAGGAAACTGCTCGGGGGAGCGGTAAACGCCTGTTCTTCATGGAGTTTGAAGACTTGCTCCAACACTGCGCCCACCCAATCGACATCGGCCGCTCCCGCGTCGATCACATCCTGCTGATTCAGAAACAGCGTGCCGGTGTCGGTCACGAGTGCCCGGGTGATGTCAGTGCCGGTACGGAAATGCCCATCGATTCAAGCCACTCCACATCAAACTGGGTCTGAGTATAACGACTCCCATGATCAGGAATGAGCGCCAACAGACGCGCGTCACTGTCAAACTGAGGTGCAACAGTCTCGCGCATCACGTGACAAGCTGCCCCGCCGGAGCCGCCCATCAAAATACCTTCGCTACGGGCGATTTCGGTGGCGGCAGTGATCGCCTTGCCCGCGTCGATATAGACCACCTCATCAATAAAATCGTAAAAGGACTCGCCCGCATAATTGGCGGGCTCAAGGCTGGTCCCCATACCGTTGAGAAACCGCGGCTCGGGCGCCTCACTGCACGGCAGCGCCAGCGAACCCACCTCATCCACCAGCCAAATCCGGGTAGCGGGAGAATGCTCTCGCAACCAGCGGGCGACGCCCATGGAACTCCCGCCGGTGCCGGCCACCATGATCATGGCATCGAGGCGGCCGTCCATCTGTTCGAGTATTTCCCGCCCAGTGGAACTCCGGTGCGCCTCGATCGCTGCCGGAGAGTCATATTGGTCTAGGTAAATGGCGTTCGGCCGTTCCGCCTGCAACGTCTCGAGTCTTTTGAGGCGAGTCAGATGGTAGCCACCGGTCTGGTCCCGTTCATCTACCTTCACCAACTCAGCACCCAGCAGTTCGAGACTGCGCTCCGTAGAGGGGTTCAGTTTGGGATCAACCAAACAAATCAGTTGGTAGCCTTTCACCGCACAGGTCATGGCCATGCCGATGCCGAGGTTACCGGAGGTTGAAATAATGATTTCCGCGCCAGGACTGAGCTGGTGCTCACGCTCTGCCCACTCGATCATGCCGAGGGCGGCGCGGTCTTTCATGCTGCCCCCGGGATTGGTGAACTCGAGTTTGGCGAGCAACAGAGGGCTCACCTCAGCGCCGTAGCGGTTGAGTTCTACAATGGGTGTGTTGCCAATTGCCTCAAGAACAGAGGCATTGAACCCTGCCATACCGGCCCTAGCGACGTTCTGCTAAACCCCGATGCTAGGCCGGCTGAGACAAGATATCAAAGCGCAAAGAGCGCAAAAGGTGACAGATTGTATGGGCTTAATCCCCGCCAAACAGCTTGCCCCACGCCTTTGCCGCCGATTCACCGAGGCCAGTAACCGATTTCAAAGCCTTATTCAGCTCATCCGCGTC
>JADHQF010000106.1 GCA_016778085.1 Luminiphilus sp.
ACAAGCCGTTTCTCTGCTTGTTTACCGCGGACGACCCGGTGACACGGGGGGCGGAAAAGAGCTTTATCGGGCGTGTGCCGGGCACAACCGGGCTGCCACATCAGATGTTTCCGCGCGGCGGTCACTTCCTGCAGGAGTCTTGTCACCGCGAGCTGAGCGCGGCGATCAGTGAGTTGATTCGTTCGACCTAGGCGCTTGGCGTTACAGCACGGTCACTCCACGCAGTGGATCGTCACCGTTGATCAGGTCGTGAAGAGCCTCCGCCAGTCGTTCGCTCTCGTGAACACAGGTTTCCCAATACGTGACCCGCTCTGAGGGTGACATCACGCGAAAGTCGCCGCGGTCAGGAATCTTACGGTGCGGCAGTTGCGCAAGAAACGCGTCGCTCGGACACATCAACACCAGCTGGTCGATCACCGATCGTTGGGGGGTCCGCCAGCGGAGCAGCTTGTCGAACCAGCCTGGCGTCAGCCGGTCGCGAAAGTGCGGGTAAAGCACCAAACCCGGTGTCTGGTTGGCCTTGAGCGTGAAGTGGTAATCAATGATGCCCCCGTCCCAGAAAGGCCCGCCGGAGGCGCCGGGGATGCTGGGTTCACACTGCATCAAAAAGGGGATGGCGCCGCTCGCTTTAAGCGCCGGGATCAGATTCAACTCGTTAATGGCTGTCAGCTGGGTGTTGAAGCCGTCGGCAAATGGCAGTGCGCTAAGTTCGCCATGACAAAACGCGACGCGATCGAATAACACTTCCAGCCCCTTGCGGCTAATGGCGTTACCGAGGGTCGCAGTCGCCATGCCGATCCCCAAACGCCAACCGCTTTCACCCCGCGCTAAGCCCTTGGCCCGTGCGGTGACGATCGCATTGCGTAGGGTTGGGTGCGCCGCTATCTGATGCGCACACTCTGGCCCAAGCGCTTCCCGCAGCATCCGCTCTGCGACCTCGCTTACCTCAACGGGCGAAGGTCGCGCACAGCTGTATTCCTGATACAGGTAGGCTTGTTGCAGTCGTGAAATCGCTGCGCCGGGATCATTGAGGCTCAGACAGGCATGGCGCCATGTGCCAATGGAAGACCCCAACAACGTCATCGGTTCGCCTCGCCCCAGCAACAGCGCTTGACCCAGCACCTTGTCCAGCTCTGAGAGGATGAGCCACTTGGGGCCGCCCGAGGCGCCAATCAGGGTGCTAAAGGGGGCTGACTGCCAACCCCGTTCGCCGATGGTTTTGGCGGCCACACTGCTCATGTACACAGAAAGAGCGCTTTGCATGGTTCCTGACCTCTGCCACACCGCACTCGAGGTGCGATTGTTGGCGTTTTGTCCACTTCAGTCTAACGAATTACGGTCATTTGCTCGTTTTTGGTCAAAATAGGCACGGTGCTTGCATTGTTCACGCTTGGGGCGCGATGCGGCGAGACAAATCCGCGGCGTCCCTGCGGGCTGAGGTGCACTTAGCGCGTATAAAAGGGGGCGCGTTATCAGGATGGATAACGTGACAAGAGGAACACTGGTTTAACAAAGTGGACGGAAAACATTATGGATGATGAACAAAACACCCGTGCGGCATTGCAAACAGTGCTGGCGAGATTTCTTCAAGAGGCGTCGTTACCAGATAGCGTCGCCTTCAATTTTATGAGGTGGTACGCCGGCGTTACCCGGAGTCTGGCGCAACGCGCGAAAACCGCTGAAACCCCGCCACTAGTTGGGTTTAGCGGCTGTCAGGGCTCTGGCAAAAGTACGTTGGTGGCACTCATGGCCAAGGTCATGCGCGAGGTCTACGGCGTCTCTACGGTGGTGCTGTCACTGGATGATTTCTACCTCACCAAAGCCGCGAGAGCTGCCTTGGCGGAATCGATTCATCCGCTGTTTGCCACCCGGGGGGTGCCGGGCACCCATGATCTGGCACTCTTGAATGAGGCGATTTCCGCACTGCGCCAATCAGGGCCCGGGGGCGCGGTGCACCTGCCGGCATTCGACAAAGTCCTTGATGATCGCACCGAATTGGTGCATTGGCGACAAGTGAGTGCGCCTGTGCAGCTGATTTTCTTTGAAGGTTGGTGCGTTGGCCTCTCGCCTCAAAGCGAGAGCGAGCTGGAGGTGCCGATTAATCCGATGGAGGCTGAACAGGATCCATCACTGGTTTGGCGCCGTGAAGTCAATCGGCAGCTGGCTAACGGATACGCGGACTTGTTCGGGGAACTGGAGGCGCTCCTATTACTGCAAGCTCCCAGCTTTGATGCGGTATTCGAGTGGCGCTGGCAACAAGAGCAACGCTTATCCAAGCAATTTCAGAAGGATCACCCCGATCAGCGCGACCCCACCATGAGCCGCTCGGAGGTGTCGGACTTTGTCCTGCACTACCAGCGGTTGACCGAGCATGCTCTGAAGACGCTTCCAGACCGGGCTGACTTTGTTTGGGAGCTGGCGACTGATCGTTCGGTCGAGCGCATGTGGTTGACGGAGGTCGCGGCATGAGCAGCGCAGTGATCTACACCGACCTCGATGGCAGCTTGCTGGATCATCACACCTACGCCTTCAGTGAAGCTCAACCGACTCTTACAGCTCTGCTTGAGCGCGGCATACCGATCATTCCCTGCACCAGTAAAACGCGAGCCGAGACCCTCAACCTGATGCAGACCATGGGCATCGACGGGCCCATGATCATTGAGAACGGGGCGGCGATCTGGGTGCCGTTGGATTGGGGTCTGGAGCGGCCCGAGGGGTCAGACAGTGACGCGCATGCATGGTGCCATAGCTTTGGCCCCTCTCGCGGCATGATCCGGCGGCAACTCGCGATTCTGAATATTGAGTGGGGCAACCGGTACCAGTCGCTTTGCGAATTGTCCGACAAGCAGGTCGCCGCAGTGACCGGTTTGGATCTAGAGAGTGCGGCGCGGGCAAAGCAGCGCCAGCACAGCGAGACCCTCGTTTGGTTGGGTACGCCGGCCGACCGCAAGGCGTTCGCTACTCAAGTCGAAGCGCTGGATATGCGTTGTGTCGAGGGGGGGCGTTTTGTTCACGTGCTGGCTTCGGGGGGTAAGGCAGAGGCAGTCAGTTGGCTGCATCACAAGATCCGGAGAGAGCGCCCCGACTTGAAGAGGGCTCGCAGTCTGTCTGCGGGGGATGCCGAGAATGATGTCGAGATGCTTGAAGTGACTGACCTTGCGTTATTGGTGCGATCACCCGTTAACGAGCCGCCGATGGTGCGGCGAAGGGGCGGCTTGGTGATCAGTGATATTGCGGGTCCGGCAGGCTGGGCCGAAGGCATGGAAGCGCTCATTGAGCGAGTGGAAGAGGAGGAAGACCGTGACCGACTTTTATCAAAACGGCACGATCACAACGCTGCATAACCTGGGCGAGCGCTCCACTGCCGATCTGGAGCAGGATCTGCTGCAGTTCAGTGAGCGACGCCCACTCGGATTAATACTGCCGTCGCTGTATTCGGAGATTGAGACGCCCGCGCTGCCCGCCATTATTCAGGAGCTGAAATCGGTTCCCTATCTCTCACAGATCGTGATCGGTCTCGATCGGGCGACCCAGGATGAGTACCAGCACGCGCTGAGCTTCTTTGCCGATCTGCCACAGCACCATCGCGTACTGTGGAACGACGGACCGCGTTTAAAAGCGATTGACGCGCGTCTGCAGGAGGCGGGGCTCGCGCCGCAGGAGCTCGGCAAGGGGCGTAACGTTTGGTATTGCATGGGGTATGCATTGGCCACGGGTCGGGCGGAGGCGATCGCGCTGCACGACTGCGACATCCTGACCTACGACCGCAGCTTGCTGGCTCGGCTGATTTACCCGGTCGCGCATCCTATCTTCGGTTACGAGTTCTGCAAGGGTTACTACCCGCGGGTCTCCGAGAACAAGATCAATGGCAGGGTCTGCAGGCTTTTGGTCTCGCCGATGATTCGAGCGTTGAAGCGTATTGTCGGTGAATCGCCGTACCTCAATTATTTAGACAGCTACCGTTACATCCTCGCGGGCGAGTTTGCCTTTCGTAAACGCCTGCTCGGTGATCTGAGAATCCCCACCGACTGGGGTCTCGAGATCGGTGTGGTCTCGGAGGTCTACCGCAGCAACAGTAACAAGCAGATCTGCCAGGTCGACATCGCCGACAACTATGACCACAAGCATCAGGATCTGTCGCTGAATGATCAGACCGCCGGCCTGTCGCGCATGTCACTCGATATCGCGCGATCGCTTTATCGTAAGCTCGCGATTCAGGGCACGGTGTTTAATCAGGAAACGTTCCGGACATTAAAAGCCACCTATTATCGGATGGCGCTCGATTTGATCGAGACCTACCGCAACGACGCGATGATGAATGGACTGAGTTTTGATATTCACGGTGAAGAGCAGGCGGTCGAGCTGTTCGCCGAGAATATTCTCGAGGCCGGCGTGCAGTTTTTGGAGCGCTCTTCCGAGGCGCCCTTTATTCCCACCTGGAACCGGGTATTCAGCGCCATGCCCGACATCTTTGACGAATTGATCGCCGCGGTAGAAGCCGATCACGAGGAATTCTCTGCCGCGCGTGCGTTGCCGAAAGTCGCCCGGGGATGATCAACACGTTATCCCAGCGGCTGCGCGAGCACCTGGCCGCTGTCTACGGCGATGCCTTGTCTGATGGCGCGCTGAACGGCTGGGTTGATCGTTTACTCGAGGCCGCGCAGCTGAATGCCGCGCAAGCGCCGCCACCGGCACACCGCAACCTGTGGGACGAAACCGATGTGGCGGTGATCACCTATGGCGACTCACTACTCAATGGCGATGAGGCGCCGCTCAAGACCCTCCATGGCTTTTTGACACAAAGGTTGGGTGCACTGGTGAGCTGGGTGCACGTGCTGCCCTTCCACCCCTGGACCTCGGATGATGGCTTTGCGGTGCTCGATTACTCGAGCGTCAACGAGGCGCTCGGCACCTGGTCGGACATCACCCGGTTGGGCGTCGACTACCGGCTGATGGCGGACCTTGTGCTCAACCATTGCTCGAGTCGGTCGGCCTGGTTTGAGAATTTTCGCAAGGGCGAGTCCCCCGGTGACGACTACTTTTTTGCGCCGGACGAGGCTTTTGATACCAGCCACGTGGTCAGGCCCCGGACCTCTCCGCTCCTGAATCTTGTGGCCACGGAGCAGGGCGAGCGGGCCGTCTGGTGCACCTTCAGTCCGGATCAGGTGGACTTCAACTTCGCCAACCCGGCGGTGGTCGTGGAGTTCGTCACCATCATCTGCCAGTTACTGGATGCGGGAGTGCGCGTATTCAGACTGGATGCCGTGGCGTTCCTGTGGAAGGAGAGCGGCACCACCTGTATGAACCTGCCGCAAACGCACGAGCTGATAAGGCTGTTTCGCCTGATTATCGAGTGCGCGCAGGCCGATGCCATTGTCATCACTGAGACCAATGTCCCCAATCGCGAGAACCTGTCTTATTTTGGCAATGCCAATGAGGCGCACGGCATTTATAACTTCTCCCTGCCGCCGCTCCTGGTACACGCGCTGATGACCGGCACCAGCCGCTACCTGTCAAAGTGGATGATGAGCATGCCGCCCGCGCAGGACGGCACCCTCTATTTCAACTTTATTGCTTCCCACGACGGCATTGGGTTGCGTCCGGTGGAGGGTTTGCTGGAGCAATCCGAGGTCGATGAGCTGCTGGCGACGATGGAGCAGTTCGGGGGCCGCGTCTCGTGGCGAGAGACCGCCGGCAGTGAAGCCAAACCCTATGAGATCAACATCGCGTTGAGAGACGCATTGCAGGGTACGACCCGTGGCAAGGACGAGTGGGGGATTGAGCGCTTCCTGTGCGCGCACGCCATCATGCTGGGGCTCGAGGGCGTGCCCGCTTTTTATCTCCATTCTCTGCTCGGTACCCGCAATGACCTGGAGCGTCTGGCGCACACCAGCCACAACCGATCCATCAACCGGCATCAGTGGGAGCTGGGCGCGTTGTCGAGCGCGCTAGATTGCAGCGCGTCGGACCATCACGCCGTCTTTGAGGCGCTGAAGCACCTCATCGCCCTGCGCAAGGCGCAGCCTGCATTCCACCCCAACGCGACCCAATTCACCCTGCATTTGGGTGATGCGCTGTTCGGGTTCTGGCGACAATCACTCGACCGGCGTCAGAGCCTGTTCTGTGTACACAATCTCACCCATGAAGAGCAGGTGCTGCCGCTGAGCCGCCTGAACCTAGTGGTCAATCATCGTTGGCGGGAGCTCATTTCCGGGGCCTCCGTCGAAGAGGGCATTCCGGAGTGGACGCTGTCTCCCTATCAAACGCTCTGGATAACCAACGGCTGACATCCGCCGCTTGAATCGGTCACCACAACCGTGTCAGCCTGTTCCCATGAAGTGGATATTGTTTCGACTTGTGCGCACCGCCCTGAATCAGGCGATGGCCGCCGCTTTGCTATTCATCACGTTATTGCCGCCTGCCTGGTCGTGGTCCGACCACGCGAGCCTCGTCTGGCCTTTGCTCAGGAGTCAGCCGGAGCTC
>JADHQF010000107.1 GCA_016778085.1 Luminiphilus sp.
CGGTGCCTCTCTCGCCGTGGGAGCTGAAGAGCAAGGAGGCGTGTCGGGACTGGTGAGCGCCTGCCCCGCCGCAGGATTTGTTCTGGGCCCTATTAGCGGCGGCTTTCTCTACCAGTACTATCAGCCCGCGGCGGGCTGGGGCGCCGTAGTAATTCTGCTGATTGTATTCGTAGCGACCCTGAAACCGCACAGCAACCCTACACCGTCGGCAGCGTGAGTCTGCAGGTCAGTTAATCGCGGGAAGTGTTTCAATTGACCGTCGAATCCCCTCGGGAACGGGCGCTGAACGGCCTGATTCCCGATCGACAAACGCATGAGTGAAGGTGCCGGTGACGCAACTTTGCTCCTCATCGGATGCAAACACGCCGACCTCCCAGCGCACGGACTTTTCACCAATGCGGAGGACTTTGAGCCCCAGGGTTAGCGTCGCGGGATAACTGGCAGGGAAGAAATAGTCAGCGCTCGAATGCACGACGTAGCCCACGACGGTGTCGACGCCCGGGCGCAGACCGCCCTCCTCAATGAGGAAGCGATTCACCACCGAATCAAAGTAAGCGTAGTAGGCAACATTATTAATGTGGCCGTAGATATCGTTGTCCGCCCAACGGGATTCGAGCGAATAAAAGATCGGATAGTCCGACCGAGCGGATGGCGTCGCACGATCGCTCACGCCGAGCCACTCCAGGCAGCGGTATACAGCGCCAGCGCGGCAGCTTCGTCGACCTCGACCGGATTGTTCACCAACAGGCGCTGCTGCAGCATGGCGTCAGCCGCCAGCATCGGCAGATCGGTCTTGGGAACGTCAGCCGCTGACAGCGTGGTCGGCAGTGCGGCATCGGCAATGAGCTCCTCAAACCAACTCACAAAACCCTCAAGATCCGGCGCAACCGGCTCGGGCAACAAGGGTGCCAGCTCCAGATAAAGTGCCTCGGCGGCCGGCGCATTGAAGCGTAATACCGCAGGAAGCATCAGCGCGTTACTCAACCCATGGGGCATGTGGTAGTGCCCCCCCAATGGGTAGGCCAGCGCGTGCACCGCCGCAACCGGCGCATTGGCAAAGGCCTGGCCTGCCAACGTAGCACCCAGCAACATCGCCTCTCTCGCTGCGACATCATCGGGATGAGACAACACACGGCGCTGATTGGCGCTCAGCAGGGTCAGCGCCTGCCTTGCGAGCATGTCCGACACCGGGTTCTTTTTAATCTTTGAGGTATAGGCCTCAATGGCGTGCACCATGGCGTCGATGCCGGTCATGGCCGTCACGTGAGCCGGCAGGCCCAGCGTCAGCTCGGCATCTAGCACTGCGATGTCGGGCAGCAAGACAGGAGAGCTGATGCCCGCCTTGGTGGTCTCGCCCGTGGTGATGACTGCCACCGGTGTGACCTCGGATCCGGTACCTGCGGTAGTGGGAATCAGAATAAGCGGCAACCGACCCCCGACAACTTGGTCGACGCCGTAGGCTTCTGCCAACGTTTGGGTGCCTGCCGCCAGCACGGCGATGGCTTTGGCCACATCCATCGAACTGCCGCCACCGAGTCCGACCACCCCGTCTGCCTCGCCCGCTTGCAGCATCGCCAGCGCGTTCAGTACCACCGACTCAGCAGGGTCTGCCGTCACCTCAGAGAAAAGACCGACGTGCTCGCACTTCACGGCCATCGCTTTCCGAACGGGTTCTGCCAAACCCACTGTCACTAAGCCCGGGTCCGTTACCAGCAGAGGTCGCTTGATACCCAACTGCGCGCAATACGCCCCCACCTCACGCGAAGTGCCCAGGCCGACGCGCAGCTCTGGGGCAGTATTGAACCGATAGCCGGTCATATCAGAACGTGAGAATCACCTTGCCCTTGGCGCGGCGCTCCATCATTGCCGCGTAGGCACCCTCGTACTCTTCAATCGGGAACAGATCGGTGATGACTGGCTTGATCTTGCCTTCCTCAAACCATTGCCACAGCGTCTCGATGTTGGCGAGATGCACCTCAGGCTCTTCCATCGTAAACCGGCCCCAGAAGACGCCCACAATCGAGCAGCCTTTGAGCAAGGTCAGGTTGAGAGGAATGCTGGGTATCGGCCCCGACGCAAATCCAATCACCAGGTAGCGTCCGTTCCAGCCCATGGAACGTACCGCAGGCTCGCTGAAGTCACCGCCTACCGGGTCATACACCACATCGACGCCGGCGCCACCGGTCAGTTCCTTAACGCGATCCTTGAGTGATTCATTGCTGTAGTTGATGACGTGATCCGCACCCAGCTCAGTACACAGTGCCAGCTTGTCGTCGCTGCTCGCGGCCGCGATCACCGTCGCGCCGAGTGCCTTGCCCAGCTCAACTGCGGTACTGCCAACTCCGCCTGCGGCACCCAATACCAACATCGTCTCACCGGGCTGAATGTTCGCCCGCTGCACCAGCGCGTGGTAGGACGTCAGGTAGGTGATCGTGATGCCGGCGGCCGCCTCGAAGGACAGCGCCGGCGGCTTGGGTAACACCGCCAGTTCATTGGCGACGATCTCCTCGCAGAAGCTCCCCGAGCCGCCGCTGTGGATCACCTCATCACCCACTTTCCAGCGAGTCACCGCGGCGCCAACGGCTTCTACCACGCCAGCACACTCGCCGCCCGGAATAAACGGCAGCTCGGGTTGGAACTGGTACTTACCCTGAATAATCAGTACGTCGGGGAAATTAAGCCCTGCGGCCTTGACCCGAATCCGGACATCGTTATCGCCCAGATCCGACGATGGCCAATCATCGACCAGGTCCAGACGATCGGGCAGGCCATGCTCACGACAAACAACAGCTTTCATCTAAAACACCTCGAACAAGCCAGCAGCACCCATGCCGCCGCCCACACACATCGTAACAACGACGTATTTGACGCCACGGCGCTTGCCTTCAATCAACGCATGGCCCAACAGCCGCGAACCACTCATACCGAAGGGATGTCCTACAGCAATCGCGCCACCATTGACGTTAAGTTTATCGTTGTCGATACCCAGCGTGTCTCGGCAATACAACACCTGCACCGCAAAGGCCTCATTCAACTCCCATAGGCCTATATCGTCTACCGTCAGACCGTGTTGTCTCAACAGCTTGGGCACGGCAAACACGGGGCCAATACCCATCTCATCAGGCTCGCAGCCCGCCACCGCGATACCCCGATAGGCACCAAGTGGATTAAGGCCCAGCCTCTCTGCAGTCGCCGCCTCCATCACAACTTGCGCGGAGGCACCATCAGACAGTTGAGACGCGTTTCCCGCAGTGATGGTGCCACCCTCGATAACGGCCCGCAGGCCCTGCACGCCTTCAAGAGTGGAGGCACGAACGCCCTCATCGGCACTCAGAGTAACTTCAGCCGTCGACTGCTCCCCCGTCTCCTTATCGTAAACAATCCGCTCACAAGTCACAGGGACCAGCTCATCGTTGAACTTGCCAGCCTCGCAGCCCGCCGCCGCGCGCTGCTGGGACTGCAGGCCATACTCGTCCATGGCATCCCGACTCACGTTGTATCGCGCCGCGACCACCTCAGCGGTCTCCAGCATCGGCATATAGATGTCCTTGTGCATGGCCAGCAGCTCTTCATCGGCGGCACGGTGCAGATTCATGTGCTCATTCCGCACCAGCGAGATGGAGTCCACGCCTCCGCCGACAACAACATCCATGCCGTCATGGAGTACTTGCTTGGCCGCAGTCGCGACAGCCATCATGCCCGAGGAGCACTGACGATCGATCGTCATGCCCGATACGGTGACCGGCAGGCCCGCACGGAGTGCCGCCGTGCGCCCGATGTTGCCGCCCTGGCTGCCCTGAGTCAGCGCGGCGCCCATGATGCAGTCCTCGACGCGATCCGCCTCGATACCCGCACGCTCGACCGCTGCGCTAATCGCGTGCCCCGCGAGGGTTGGCGAGGCCAGATTATTGAAGCTACCCCGGTAAGCCTTGCCTATTGGTGTTCGCGCAGTTGAAACAATGACCGCCTCTCTCATGTTTGTCTCCTTCCTGTTTTGTGAGTAAAAAGTGTTAACTAAGTCGACCCGCTCGAGCCAGCAGTCGCTGGCCAAGCCAGAGATTTCGGGAGCGGTACAAGCGACGCATCATGACGAGAGCTCTACCGAACACCCGCTCATCAACCCATCTCCAGCCCCAACCCTTTGGCTGCCTGGCCTACCATTTTGATGCTCTGCTCATATCCCGCTTGCAGGGCGCGCTCACCGCCCTCAGAGATCTGGGCCCAGTTCGCAGCAATGCCCTCAGGGGTTTGCTCTGCTTCGGGTAGCCACATACCCTCTGTCTCGACAATCTTGGCAACGGCGAAGCTTCCCGCCCCAGCTGCCAAAATCGTGCACGTCGGCGCATCATCAGACACGAGGTACAAGACTGCCGGTGTCACCGTCTCGGGTGTGAGCAAGGCAAATGCTTTCTCCTCAATCAGGCCCTCTGTCATCCGTGTGCCTGCGGTCGGCGCCAGCGCATTGATCTTGACATTGTACTTGGCACCCTCTTGGGCCAGCGTGTTCATCATGCCGATCACACCCATTTTGGCGGCACCGTAGTTGGTCTGACCAAAATTGCCGTAGAGCCCGCTCGAGGAGGATGTCACAACGATACGGCCATACTCCTGCTCTTTCATAATGTCCCAGCACGTCTTGGTGCAGTGAACGGTGCCCATCAGGTGCACATCGGCCACCAAGCGGAAGTCCTCGACTGACCCTTTAGAGAAGCTCTTGTCCCGGAGAATACCCGCGTTATTGACAAGGATATCGAGACGCCCCCAGCGGTCCATGGTCTGCGCGACCATATCCTGCACCTGCGCCAGGTCTGCCACGTTGGCGCCGTGGGCCATCGCCTCGCCACCAAGTGCTTCGATCTCGGCCACCACGTCGAGCGAGGCCTGCGAGTTCGCGCCCTCCCCGGAGACGGAGCCACCAAGGTCATTGACCACTACCTTGGCGCCGCGCTTCGCCAGTTCAATGGCATGGCTTCTGCCCAAGCCACCGCCGGCACCGGTCACCAGCGCTACTTTGTCGTCATATCGAACCGTCATGCTCTATCTCCTGCTCTCTTAACCAATGATCGACATGCCGAGCCACTCTGCGTAGACCGCAGGGGTATCTTCCCCCTCGATCTCCACAGTGACCGCCTGCTTGACCAAAAACCGATTTGCGTCTTTACGATCGACTGACATGATCTCAGTATGCGCACGCACTCTCTTACCCGCACGCACAGGGTTTAAGAAACGCACCTTATCCAACCCATAGTTCACGCCCATCACAATTCCTTCCGGGTAAACGCCATTTTCCGAGCAGAGCTTGGTCATTAGCGACAGCGTTAGGAAGCCGTGCGCAATCGTGCCACCGAAAGGCGTTTGCGCTGCGGCCGCCTCATCGATGTGAATGAACTGATGGTCTTCGGTGCAGTCAGCGAAGGTGTTGATACGCTCCTGATCGATCTCGAACCATTCTCCAGGCGGCAGTTTTGTCCCCGCCTGCGCTTCCATTTCGTCTGGCTTTACCATCATCAATGCCATTGCTGATCTCTCCTCAGTGTTATCGGTATTCAACCATCACGGAAGGTCGCGGCGACTTCGCCGGCTTCCGCTAAGTATTGCTTGATCTCATTGCGGCCGACGACCATGCGGTGCACCGCGTCGGGGCCATCCGCCAGTCGAAGCGTGCGCTGCCCGGACCACATCTCGGCCAAAGGCGTGTCCTGAGACACACCGATGCCACCGTGCATCTGAATCGCGTCGTCGATGACTTTGAGCGCCATGTTAGGTACCACCGTCTTGATCATTGAGATCCAGATGCGTGCTTCCTTCGGCGACGTACGATCCATCATCCAGGCCGTTTTGAGCGTAAGCAGTCGGGCCTGTTCAATATTCATCCGGGCATCCGCGATAATGTCGATGTTGCCGCCCAACTTGTACAAAGGCCGGCCAAACGCTTCACGCTCGGTCGCGCGCTCGCAAAGCAACTCAAGCGCTTTTTCCGCTGAACCGATGGAGCGCATGCAGTGGTGGATGCGACCCGGTCCCAGACGTCCCTGCGAGATTTCGAAGCCGCGGCCGGGCCCAAGAATGATGTTGTCCTTGGGCACCCGCACATTTTCGAGCTTGACGCGCATGTGTCCGTGCGGCGCATCTAACATGTTGAACACTTTGAGAGGTCGGACAATATTCACCCCGGGGGTATCCATCGGCACAAGGATCTGGGACTGCTGGAGATGCTTGGGCGCCTCGGGGTCGGTTTTGACCATGCAGATCATCACTTTACAGCGGGGGTCGCCGGCGCCAGATGTCCAATGCTTCTCGCCATTAATGACCCACTCGTCTCCCTCGAGAGTGGCTGAGGTGCAAATATTGGTCGCATCAGATGAGGCCACATCCGGCTCGGTCATGCCGAAGCAGGAACGGATCTCGCCAGCGAGCAAT
>JADHQF010000108.1 GCA_016778085.1 Luminiphilus sp.
TGCAGATGGTCGACCAGCGCGGGTATTTCGGCGTAGCAGGCCACAATTGCATCGGTGAACTCGACCGGGTGGGACGTGGTGTAGCGAATCCGCTCGATGCCCGGCACCAGATTCACCAGGTGCAGCAACTCAGCGAAATCAACGATCTCGTCTAGGTGGTTGCGTCCGCGAAAAGCGTTCACGTTCTGCCCGAGCAGGTTGACCTCTTTTACCCCGCGGTCTGCTAAACCCGCGATTTCGGCGATGACATCGTCCACCGGCCGCGAGACTTCCTCGCCGCGGGTGTACGGGACCACGCAAAACGTGCAGTACTTACTGCAGCCTTCCATGATCGAAACGAAGGCCGTCGGGCCCTCGACACTGGGCTCTGGCAAGCGATCAAATTTCTCGATCTCGGGGAAGCTGACGTCGACGACTACGGGCTCTCCCCGGCGACGATCATCGATCATTTCGGGCAGTCGGTGGAGTGTTTGCGGGCCAAAGATCAGGTCGACATAGGGCGCCCGCTTACCGATTTCTGCGCCTTCCTGGCTGGCCACACAGCCGCCCACACCAATAATCAGATCAGGATTTTTCTGCTTCAGGTGCTTCCAGCGACCCAACTGGTGGAACACCTTCTCCTGCGCTTTTTCGCGAATGGAGCAGGTGTTGAGCAGCAGCACGTCCGCCTCATCGGCCGAATCGGTTTGCTCGAGACCGTGGCTGGCACCCAAGAGATCGGCCATCCGCGCGGAATCGTATTCGTTCATCTGGCAGCCGTGTGTCTCGACAAACAGCTTTTTGGTGCCCGGGTTACTCATTTTTTGTCCATGTGACTCGCCATGCGAGGTGACTCAATAATGGCCAAGGGCGCGGAGTATAGCGCCTGCGGGCAGGGTTTTTGACCCGAGGTGGAGCTTTGTTCGCAAAGTGTTACCATTCCGCCCCTTTTTCAGCACCACCTCGGTTCGCTTGGAGCCCTCATGTCGTCTCAGCCCATGTACAAAGTCATTTTCCACAATGGTGGTCAGGTCTACGAGGTTTTTGCCCGGCAGATCTATCAGAGTGATATGTGGGGTTTTGTCGAAATTGAAGAGTTGGTTTTTGGCGAGCGCTCCCAGATTCTGGTCGATCCGGGCGAAGAGAGGCTCAAAAACGAGTTCTCGGGTGTGAAACGAAGCTACATTCCGTTGCAGTCTATCGTTCGCATCGACGAAGTGGACAAAGAGGGCGCCGCGCGCATCTCTGAAGGCGGCAGTGCCAAAATCGCGCCTTTCCCCGTGACGCCGCAGCCGGTGGTGCCCTCTCAGGGTGATGAGTAGGCCTGATTGATCGGCTGATTCACATCGCTCAGCCGTTACCCCTCTGAAAGTGAACTTCGAACGCCGGTGATCCTTCGCGGGCGGCTCGCTTTGGGTGATTGTGGCTAAATCTGTTGGCGCTTGAGCTGTTGAAGCGCCAATAGTGGCACCGTCAGCGACGTGCGCAGTGCTTTCAGCACCTTGAATTACCTCAACTTCGCCCCCATATCCGTGCCATCAGGCAGGCAGCGGCGCTGCCCGGACGGAGGCACAATGGACAGGGAAGACGACACTCAGTACGACGGCGAGGTGCTACCACCCGAGGGTGCGCCATTAGCAGACTATGGTCCGGCAACGCCGGCCGTAGCCGATGATGTGCTACCCGATACGCTCGTCCTATTACCGTTACCCGGCAGACCCTTTTTCCCCGGACAGGTGCAGCCGGTCTCATTCAACCCTGATAACTGGCAGGCGACCCTGGATGCGATCGCGAAGCAAGGTTCTGGCCTGTTGGGCCTCGCTTTTGTAGACGAGCCAGACCCCGGCAAAGCGACGGCACAACAAATCCCCAATACCGGCTGCGTCGTGCGACTGCACCGCCCACCCATGGCAGAGCATGGGGGCCAGTTTCTGGCACAAGGGCTTCGCCGTTTCCGCATTGTGCGCTGGCTTAATGAGCAAGGGCCTCTGGTAGCTCAGGTCGAGTACCCCCGTAGCCAGGGAGATCGCGAGAGCGATGAGATCAAGGCCTACGCCATGGCGATTATCGCGGCGATCAAGGAATTGCTGCCACTTAACCCTCTGTACAGCGAGGAGCTCAAGCAGCACATCGGGCAGTTCAATCCCAATCAACCGAGCCTGTTGGCCGACTTTGCGGCCGCGTTGACTACGGCAAACGGCGATCAATTACAGGAGATCCTGGAGACGCTGCCCCTGACCCAGCGCATGACGAAAGTGCTGGAGCTTCTGAAGCGCGAAAAAGAAGTGGCCACGCTACAGGGACAAATCAGCACTCAGGTCAACGAGAAGGTCTCGGCGAATCAGCGTGAGTTCTTTCTGCGAGAGCAGATGAAGGTGATCGAGAAAGAGCTGGGCATTTCTAAGGATGACAATACTTCAGACCTAGAGCGTTTCCAGCAGCGGCTTAAAATCCTGCACCCGCCGCAAAAAGTACGGGACCGCATCGAGGAAGAATTCAGCAAACTGAAGGTGCTGGAGTCGGGGTCCCCTGAATACGGTGTGACCCGCAACTATCTGGACTGGGCAACTTCCGTCCCCTGGGGCGTGTACTCAGAAGATAATGTGGACCTCAAGCAGGCGCGGGTCGCACTGGAAGCGCACCACGACGGACTGGATGACGTCAAAGCGCGCATCACCGAATTCTTAGCAGTGGGCGCCTTCAAGGGCAGTATTGATGGATCCATTCTGTTGCTGGTGGGCCCGCCGGGGGTGGGTAAGACCAGCATCGGCAAATCGATTGCCGCAGCGCTCGGCCGCAAATTTTACCGATTCAGCTTGGGCGGCATGCGCGACGAGGCGGAGATCAAGGGCCATAGGCGCACCTATGTCGGGGCAATGCCCGGCAAACTCGTGCAGGCGCTAAAAGAGGTTGAGGTGGCCAACCCCGTGATCATGCTCGACGAGATCGACAAGATCGGGGCGTCTTTTCAGGGCGATCCTGCTTCTGCCTTGTTGGAAGTGTTAGACCCCGAGCAGAACAGTGAATTTCTGGATCATTATCTCGATCTGCGGGTGGACCTGTCGAAGGTCTTGTTTGTCTGCACCGCCAATCAACTCGATACGATTCCCGGACCGCTCCTCGATCGTATGGAGGAGATCCGGCTGTCCGGGTATATCGCCGAGGAAAAACTGGCGATTGCCAAAAATCACTTGTGGCCGAAGTTGCTCGAGCGCCACGGTGCCAAACCCAATCAGATCCGCATCAACGACGCCGCCATTCGTTTAGTCATCGATGCCTATAGCCGCGAGGCTGGTGTGCGGGGATTGGAGAAGCGGCTCAGTTCGCTGGTGCGAGCGTCCATCTTGAAAATGGTGGAGGAGGACATCAAGCGGGTGCGCATTGGCAAGCGTGAGGTCGAAGAGATTCTGGGTCAGGCGCGATTCAAACCCGAGCGTGCCCAGCGTGGCCGAGGCGTGGTCACGGGGCTCGCGTGGACAGCCATGGGTGGTGCGACGCTCAGCATTGAATCTTCCAAGATCCATACCCTGAACCGCGGCTTCAAGCTCACCGGTCAGCTGGGCGATGTAATGAAAGAGAGTGCCGAGATTGCCTATAGCTATGTCGTTGCACATTTACGGGAGTTCGGTTGCGAGACAGATTTCTTTGATATGTCGATGGTGCACCTGCACGTCCCCGAGGGGGCAACCCCCAAGGATGGCCCCAGTGCCGGTATCACCATGGCGACCGCACTGGTGTCGCTGGCACGTGGGGAGCGCTTACCCCGGCCTCTGGCCATGACCGGGGAATTGACGCTCACGGGTCAGGTGTTGGCGGTGGGTGGTATTCGCGAAAAAGTCATTGCTGCCCGGCGCGCGCGCATTACCGAGGTCATCCTGCCCTTTGCCAACAAAGGGGATTACGAGGCGCTGCCCGATTATCTGCGCGAAGGCATCACGGTGCATTTTGTGCGCAGCTTCCGTGAGGTGTTCGATATCGTGTTTGATGCCTCGGTAGAACAGAAGCAGCTTCATTAAACCCGAACATTGCCGGCTCAAACTGGCTGCTGAGCTGTGAGCGTTGCCCTCCGAACCTTGGTGGTCAAGCGTGTCACGTTCGATGGGCTGTCAGTATCGCGCGCCGCGGCGCGGGGAAGCCTTCTATCGTCAGGGTGTGATCGCTGGGGTTCAGAAACTCTTCCAATGAGTGAAACGTCATCCACGGTGTGCGCCGCTGCTCTTCCAGCGAGGTGTCACCCACATCGACGATCTCGATCTCGCTAAAGCCCGCCTGACCGAGCCAACGCGCGGTAAGGCCGGGACTCGGCAGTTGCCAGACATTGCCCATGCGCGCATACCTTCCCTTGGGTTCCAATAGCGCGTCATCATCGCCCTCAATCACCAGCGTCTCGAGCACTAGCTGCCCTTCGGGTGCCAGTTTGTGTTTCAAGCTCATCAGGTGCTCCATGGGGTCCCGTCGGTGATACAGCACGCCCATGGAAAACACCGTGTCGAACACGGGCAAATGCTCTGGTATCGCTTCCAGCGTCATGGGTAAGACGTGGATGCCCGGCTGCTGCAGGTAGTGTTGGACTGCTTTGAACTGCAGGATGAAGAGGGGTGTGGGATCGATGCCGACGACCTCTGCCGCACCTGAGCCCAACATGCGCCAGCAGTGATAGCCGTTGCCGCAGCCCACGTCGAGGACCCGTCTGCCCTCAAGCGGCGCGACAGCATCTGCCAAACGAGCCCATTTCCAGTCGGACCGCCACTCGGTATCGATATGCAGGCCGCAGAGCTCAAACGGCCCTTTTCGCCAGGGGTGGAGACCCATCAAGGCACTACGCAAGGCCTCCATCGTCTCGCTCGAAGCTGTGCCTGATGCGCCCACGCGCGCGGTATTCAACTGTATGTCAGCGGTTGGGAGTGGCGGCAGACTGGCGAGGGCGTCCCGCCAGCGAGGGAGATCACCATAGCGGGCCGGCGACAAACCCGCAGTGAACTGGGCGGGTAGCAGCGTCAGCCACTCTGAGAGGGGCTCGGCTTGCCAGCGCGCGCTGAGGGCTTCCCAGTCGCGAAGGAGCTCGGGGGGAATTACGTGTTCAAGTGCGGCGGGTGATGTCATGCGATGGCGATGAGCGAGCCAAAGTTCAGACATTGAAACCAGACGTCGCAACGGCTGAACCCCACTGCATTGAGGCGTACGACATGCGCCCCTCGCGTCTCGGGCACCAGCACATCCTCCAGCGCCTGCCGTTTCTGGGCAATCTCGAGATCACTGTAGCCCTGTTGGCGCTTAAAATCGTGGTGCAGGTGGATTAGGTACTCATTCAGGCGCGGGTCGGGCAGGGTGAGTTTCTCCGACAGAATCAGCACGTCACCCGGCATCATTGCCTCACGAATCCGCTTCAGTAGCGCTTCGCGCTGCTCAATAGGAATGAACTGGAGTGTGTAGTTCATGATCACCACGCTGGCATTATCGAGCGGGGTATCGAGCACGTCCGCCTGTTGCAGCTCAATTCGGCTCGCCTCAGGGAATTGCGCCAAGTGACTGCTTGCCTGCTCGAGCATCGCCTTGGAATTATCGATACCGATGAGCTCGCATCGATCACAGGCGGATTCCCGCGCCGCCGATAGGAGCGATGCGCCCCAGGAGCATCCCAAATCATAAATCCGCGAACCCGGCCGGGCGTGCTGCGCGGCGAGGGTGCCGGTCATACCTACCACCGTGGCGTAGCCCGGTACGGAACGATTGATCATGTCCGGGAAGACCGAGGCGACAGACGCGTCAAAACGGAAAAGTCCCGGGTCAGACAGGGGGGAGGCGAACAGGTCATCACGCCCGCCTGACAGCGCGGTAGACGCGGGCTCACCCGCCGTCGACGGGGTGATGTCGGCGTTTGGCGAGGAGTCTGGCGGGACATTTTGGGTCATGACGAATAGGGGCGACCAAAGGCGTAAGGTACAGGATAACAGGGCTTGTAGGGCCCTCGGTTCCTCGCGCATACTTTCGCGCTCTGCTTGATCCCAGATTCCCGAGTGTTCGCCATGTTTGATTCTCTTCCTGTGCTTCCGCCCGATTCTATTCTCGGCTTGGCGGCTGCCTGCCGCGCTGACCCCAACCCCGACAAGGTCGATCTCACACTGGGCGTCTACATGGATGCAACGGGCTTGTGCCCCGTTTTTGAAGCGGTGCAGCAAGCGCAACAGGCCTTGGTCAGTGAGGAACAGACCAAGGTGTACATGCCGCCTCAGGGAGATCCTGATTATTTGACCGGGATCCGCTCACTGGTATTCGGTGAAGCGGGTATGGCTGATCTTGGTGATCGCATTTCAGCCGTACAGACCCCCGGGGGTTGCGGCGCAGTGAGGTTGGGTGCCGAGGTGCTGCACGCCGCGGCCCCGGACGCCACCGTGTGGGTGAGTGATC
>JADHQF010000109.1 GCA_016778085.1 Luminiphilus sp.
CGAAGGGTGAAGCGTTTGAGATGGATACCGAAGGTTCGTCCGACGGCTTCCTCTCCAAGCCCACCTTGGCAAACGTCACGATCATCAATGACAAGGTTGCTGATCGAGCGACTTACAGCCTGAACTTCAAGAAGCGCTCTGGTGGCTTCTTCCACAACACGGTGGTCACGGTTGCGGATTCTTCAGAGACTGCGGTGGATACCTGTATTAACGTCGACGGCTCCGGCTCTGAAGCGTTGGTGGGTACTGCACTGGTGATCAACAACTGGATCCAGGACTGCGGGCAGGGCGCGGGCGTTCACGGCAGCCTCTCGGGCGCCAACGTGAGCTTTGATGCCTCCACAGTGACCGAGACTGATGCGGCACTGGATGCGTTGCTCAGCTCACAGGCGCCAGAGGCATCTGGCCTGTCACCACTGGATTGGAGTGCGATTAACGGCGCCTATCCAGAGTCGGTAGCCGATGGTGACTATCTGGACGCCACCGATTACATCGGTGCGGTGGACCCGGATGGCTCTGACCCCTGGTGGGCCGGTTGGACCGTGTCGGGCTCACTTTGACAGGCTGAGTTTTAGTTGAAAATAAAAAGCCCGCTTAAAGCGGGCTTTTTTTATGCTAGTCGTATGGACTGTCGTTCAAACGGGTGTCTTAGCGGAGACTAACTCCCATGAAGAATCGCCGTCTTTCAGCTCTTGATAACGATAGAGCACCTCAGAGCCCTCGGGCAGAGATTGGATATCGCCGGTCGCCTTGAATTGGACTTTGGATCGCGAGCCGCGGCGCTTTGCATGGCAACGGGCGTTCTCGCCATCGTTGATACTGGTAAAACGAATCTGCAGCGGACTGTCTGATGCGTTCTGGGTAATTTCGCCTGCGAACAGGCATTCCTGATTGATTTCAGCCATGGAGGGAGCTGAAATGAGGCTTGCCAACAAGGCGGTGCAGGCAGCAGCGGTTAAGTTCAAGCTTGTCTTCTTTTTCATGTTTCTTCTCCTCGCGCCTCACGGCGCCTCAATCGCTTCACAGCGTTAGCCATCGGGTGTTGCGTTCCGCGGCAGTGGGATGACGGTCACCTGTCATCAAAATGACTTTAATTTGTCATCTTTATGAAACAATAATGTAACAAATCAGTCACAAAACTGAAATATGGGTTATTAACAAATTAATGCTAATAAAAACAGACAGTTACAATTTTGGGCGCCTTGGGCGGTGATTCTCAGCGCTGCACAGGGACTTAAAAACCCTCGGCAATGGCGGTTTTGTGGGTGAGGGGGCTGAAGCACCGCCTGCAGCCAACAAGGCCGTGAGTAAGCCGGTGGGAAACGCCGCAAGAAGGGCGCGGGTGGGTACAGCGCAGCGGTTGAGAGCGAAGGGTTGTTGGCCCGCTCGCGGTCAGGTGAAATGCCCGCCGCGGGCTATCGCATTAGGACGCGCGGCTGACTAAAAGTCGAACCGCCAACCGACTGCCGGGCCATGCTCTTTCATGTCGAACTTGAAGCGCTCGAGCCCGTCGCCATCTTCGTAATCAAAGTCGAGGTACCGGTAACCAATATCGATGCTGGACCAATCGTTGAACCGATAGGAAAAAGAGCCGGTGAGGATGGTTACCAGATCAGCCCCCACGCCAAAGCCGCCGATTTGCGCTGAACCCGTGAAGGACCAGTTTCCGGCGCCGATCGGTGTCTCAAACAATACGCCAACGATCGGGTCGACCCAGTCATCGCCAGCACTTTGCTCGCGAATACGGTCTGTGGGGCCCTTCAGAGAGATACCGGCAGACACATCGTTATAGAGCGCTCCCGCCATCAGCTGAGTGGTGGGTGAGAGTCGGTAGGTCGCCGAGGCAATGGCAGTGGTCTGCTCGACCTCCACTTCCCCTGAAAACGCGCCCCCGTCGCCCGCGCCTTCGGCCTTCAGATCCATGTAGACGACGTCGATCATGACCCCCCAACGTTCGCCCTCGCCACGGTACATACCCAGGAAAGCACCATCCAAGGTCTCAAAGACGTCGCTGGCGCTCATGTCGACATCGGTGTCGATAGGGCCAATGCCCGAAGTGCCATCGAGTGTGGGACCCAGCAGGTAGATGAGCCCTTGATTGGACCAGCTGGACTCGCTTTGTGCAAAGGCAGGCTGCATTGCGGCGAGGAACACCGCTGCCAATCCGAGCGCCGCTAAGCCCGGAGTGGCGCAGGTGCGTTTCAGAGTGGTGAGCATGACGGTCATGATGTATTTGTCCTTGGGGCACGGATTTCAAGGATACGCTAAAGCATGGGGTGTCTGGTATGAAGCGCTTTAGGTGACAGCGTAGTTGCTGAGCGGCATTTAAGCGTGTGTGACCATTGTATGCACGGCTGGGAGTTCGTTAAGCTGGCTCGCCCTATGAAAGCGAGAACACAGAAATGAACTGTTATGTGCCCGACACCCATCGCATTAGCCTCAAGCCCTTAGCCATCGCCCTGTTGTTGGGCGTGTCTTTACCGACATTGGCGGAGCCCGTGACATCCGTGGCTGATTTCTTTCAGCCGGGCGGTATGACGGCTACCGCTGAGAATTACCCTACGCTCGAGACGTCGCGTCAACTACTCGCTGCGCAGGGCCGGGCCGCCGTGAATCAAATCGCCCACAATCGCAAGCTCACTCCCACTGACGATCAGCCCGTCGTACGGATGAACCGTGACACCTACTACGGCTTTGCCGTGGTAGATGTCTCGGCTGGCGCTTCGATCACCATACCGCCGGTTCCTGAGGGGAAGTACGTGTCGGTTCAGCCCGTCACAATGGATCACCGAATCCAGCCCATGTCCTACGGGAGTGGCACTTTTGAGCTGGCAACGCACCATGGCTCACACATGTATGTGATCGTTCGACTGGACAGCACGCTGAGTGAGGCCGAGGCCAACGCGATTCAGGATGGCATGGTGATTAACGCGGCAA
Organism: Luminiphilus sp.; assembly: GCA_016778085.1. GTDB lineage: Bacteria > Pseudomonadota > Gammaproteobacteria > Pseudomonadales > Halieaceae > Luminiphilus. Next base: position 2,938 of record JADHQF010000109.1, read on the forward strand.
GCGCCCAGCCATTCTCGGCAGAGCCCGTTAACCGTGAGAGCTTCGACGCCGCTGAGCTGTCGCTGCGTCAAAAGCTACCAGCGTTGGTAAAGACTTACGGTGCCAAGGCTGTATACGGCATGTTTACGGCGCCTACGGATGATTCGCGCGGCCTTTACGACTTTGAAAAATATACGGTAGGCGCAGCTCTTGGGTGGGGTGGCGCACAGCTCCGCGATAATCTGTATGAAACCTCACCCAACTTTCCTGCAGAGGGGTGCTATTCGGCGACCTTCGAGGACCCCGATAATGGTGCTTTTTGGTCTTTCACCGTTTATGACGAAAATGGCTTTATGTTTGACGACGTAGCCCATATGAGCTCTGACATTGCCACCGCCAACGAGGATGGCACCTTCACCGTGAGCATGGGCTGTGGAGCGGATGCGCCCAATAATTTGCCCATCAGCAACGACACAGGGGTCTTCAACTTTACTGTGCGGCACTACATCCCCTCTGATAAGGTGAAGTTTGATGAGTACCGTCTGATGCCGCTCATGCAGAAGGTCGATTAAGGTAGGAGAGTGCCGCAGGCCTGTGTTGCACCGTGGCTCTGCCACGCACTTTGAGCGGTGGGCTCTAACCGGTTGCATCCGGTTGAGCCCTCTCTCAGCTGTGTGTCTCTGACGACTATATGACTGCCAACCCCATCGCAGCCATTTACAGCGCCGCCAAAACATCAGCCAGCAACGCGTCCATGTCGGCTCGCGATTCATTCAGCGTTAAGCCGAGCCGCACGACGACCAGTTCTCTCTCTGGCATCACCACAACAAATTGACCTGAATTACCGCCGGCGTGAAAAGTGTTCTCCGGCGCATTAGGGAACGCCCGGTGGCCCGTATTGAGCCAAAATCCGAGACCGTATATCTGACCGCCCTTCGTGGTCCCCGGCATCACAGCCAGGCGCTGCCATGCTGCACTGAGCACCTCGCTCCGGCCGTGCCAGGCATCCAGCCATAACTGCCCCATACGCGCCCAGTCGCCTGGGGTGAGATAGGCGTAGCTTGAACCCACCTGCACGCCGCTGGCGTCGGGTTCCAACACGACCTCGTCTAGTGACAGAGGTTGGCTGAACTGGTGATGAATCCAGTCAGGATAGGGCTCGCCCTGCAGTGACTGCTGCCACATAAGGGATGCGGTGTTGATGTCGCCGCTGGAGTAGGCCCATTGCTCACCCGGGGGCAGAGCATGGCCGGTATCCGGTGCCGAAAGCCACATCCCCGGTTGGCGGTAGAGCATGTCGGTCACATCATCACCCGGGAAATACCGCTCCGAAAAGTCAAAGCCCGTGGTCATCGACAGCAGATGCTGGAGCGTGAGATCGGGGTGCACTTTTTCAATGGTTGCCTCCCGCGCGCCTGCTGCCTGCAGCGCGGCCACGACAGCGTCGTTCAGTCGCAAATGACCCTGATCGATCTGCCGCCCGACAAAGGTCGCCATCAGGCTCTTATTCATTGACCACCCCTGCATTGGTGTTTCAGCGGTGACCGGGCCTCCGTAGCGCTCCGCGACTATCTGCCCGCGATGCATAACGATGACCGCAAGAGTATTTCGGCCGCGCTCGAGGGGCTCAGCGAAGGCGGCATCCAGAGCCGACTCCAACGCCGCATCGTCCTTGCTGGTTGGAGTCAGGGTTAACGGATCAGCAACTACTGCAGCTGCACCCATGTCATTGGAAGTTTTTATAGTGGTATCTGCGACGGGGAAAAGCGGCGCTTCGCCCGCCTCACCTAACGTGCAACCGTAGCGTGGGCGATGCTGCGCCGTCACGGTTTGGCCCAGCATCTGTGCCACAACTTGTCGCTTTTTGGTGTCGAGTTCGTAGTCGAGTAACTGCGCGAGCGGTCCAACGGTGGCGAGTCTGGGCAGCACGTCTGTCTCGACAATAAACTGCTCGGGGAGCCGCGCAACAAACACGCCAGAGCAGATTTGCTTGGCGGCATAACCCGCGCCAATCGCGCCCGCCTGCACAGCAAAGCGAAGGGCCATGGCGATACCGATCATCACGGCTAATCCGGCGATCCAAATCGTTGCGCGTTTCATCACGGTTGCCCGCTCGGTTGAGGTTGGCCGCGAAGGCTGGAGCAGAAGCAGTCGTATGTCCAGTCCAAGCTGAGCTAGCCCAATAAGAGAAAAGTGGCTTATTGCCCACGAAAGACGGGCCAGCTTTCATATCTCTGTCATGTTGGGCGGCCTATACTGATTTCTTGCATCAACCATTTTCTGAGGGATGCCCGATGGATGTCATTGGGTCCTACGGGACAATTCTATTAGTGCTGGCCTGCGGCTTCGGCCTATTCATGGCTTGGGGGATCGGCGCAAACGACGTAGCCAATGCTATGGGCACCTCTGTGGGTGCCCGCGCACTGACTCTAAAGCAGGCGATTTTGGTTGCCGCGATCTTCGAATTCACCGGCGCTTATCTTGCCGGGGGCGAAGTAACGTCCACGATTCGCAAGGGGATAGTTGACCCCGCGCTGATGAGCGACACGCCGGAGCTGTTGGTCTACGGGATGCTTTCCGCGCTGTTGGCCGCAGGGACCTGGTTATACATTGCGAGCCTTAACGGGTGGCCGGTTTCTACCACCCACTCGATCGTGGGTGCGATTGTGGGGTTTGCGGCCGTGGGGATATCCGTCGACGCAGTAGATTGGGGTCAGGTCGGCACGATAGCCGCCAGCTGGGTGGTGTCGCCACTACTGGCAGGCAGTATCGCGTTTGCCCTGTTTGTCTCCGTGCGCTCACTCATTCTGAATCAGGAAGACCCCTTTGCTCGGGCGCGGCGCTATGTGCCGGTTTACATGTGGTTGGTGGGCTTCATGATCTCCATGGTCACTCTGACCAAGGGGCTGAAGCACGTCGGCCTCGACGCCGACCTTGGCTTTGGTTCGAGCTTTGCCAATGCGCTGGTGCTCTCAGCGGGCATCGGTGTGCTGGTCGCATTGATCGGTGCCGTGTTGCTGAGTCGTATTCGCCCCAGTGGACAAGATGAAAATTCGATCGAGAACGTCGAGCGAGTATTCGGTATTTTGATGATTTTCACCGCCTGCGCGATGGCCTTCGCGCATGGTTCTAACGATGTGGCCAACGCGGTCGGACCATTGGCGGCGGTAGTCAGTACCATTCAATCTGGTGGCGCGGTCGGGGCGACCAGCGTGATGCCCTGGTGGGTATTGGCCGTCGGCGCCGTCGGCATTGTGTTTGGCTTGTCTACTTATGGCTGGCGGGTGATTCAAACCATCGGCCGAAAGATTACTGAGTTGACTCCCAGTCGCGGTTTCGCTGCGGAGTTGGCGGCTGCGTCGACCGTGGTGTTGGCGTCTGCAACCGGCTTGCCGATCTCAACCACTCATACGTTGGT
>JADHQF010000110.1 GCA_016778085.1 Luminiphilus sp.
GCACCATCAGGATCTCTTCGCGCCCCACGGGCTCCATTTGCCAGTCGCCGGGTTCGGGCAGTTCAGATTCCCGACCCAGTAGCAGCCACACCCGCGTCCACATGCCTTCCCATTCCTGCTCCATGAAGTCGCGGGAGGTGTAGCGGGACCCGGCAATGCTGTGCCCGCGAATCGATTGCTCGGGCCAGGTGTCCAGCGTGGGTATGGGCGCATTCATCGAGGATGGCTCCGTCGGGATATGTCAGCTTTCTGGCCGCTCAGTTTACTGCGATCCGCATGAAACAAAAGGGCCGCTGGTCGGCACTCAGTTTCGAGGCGATCGAAGCCGACAGGCTGCGCCAGTCGATGATGGGAGACTAAAGCGGACTGACTACCAGCCGAACATGGAGGTGGCGTGGCCGAAGTAGCACATGCCGATGAAGGCGATAATTGCGCTGATGAGTGCCAGCCACTCGGTGCCCTCGGGCACCTCAGGATTTCTTTTGAGGCCAAAGTCTCCTGCGAGGCTGATGAGCCACATGGCCGTACAGCCCCAGAAGCCGATCACCAGCCAATTCATGTCTGCCTCTATTGAGCGCGCGTTAGAGCTTGTGCGTGCGATCGAGTAGCAACAGAGGCTTTTGCCGAGTGGCGGCGTCGACACTGACCAGTATCCAAAGTGCTGCAGGGACGGCCCAAATCAGATGTTCCATGTTAATCGCTCTCTTTCTGTTCTCTGTCTAAGATACGGGTCGCATCGCATCTTAGATTGGCGTCCTTTTCCGAGGCGACGTAGCGCTAGCTGGCCAGCGGAGACTGATATGCTCTTCGGATTACTTAAACCGCCCTACAGCCACTTCAGGAGACAATCATGGAAAACCTATCGCCCATTGCAGAGGCCATTCGGCATTACAAGCTCAACGCGAGTGGCGGTTACGAGGAGTGGTCAAAGGTGCCGCGGGCGCCTGATTACAAGATGCATGTACCCGCCATGGGCTTCGACGTGACAGGACACTCTGAAGTGCGGGATGTCATCTTTGGTTGGCTGACTGATATTGGTGCCCAGCAGGAGTTAGTCAATATTGTTGAGTTTGGCGCCTCTGTGACGTGCTACCTGCACATCACTGACAAAGATGGGGTCGTGCTCGACATTGTTGAGGTGTTTCAGATAGACGATGAGGGCCGAGTGACAGAGATCTGGGCGCTATAACGAAAAAGCCCCGTCATGAGACGAGGCTCTTTGTGATGGTGCCCAGGGGCGGAATCGAACCACCGACACGAGGATTTTCAATCCACTGCTCTACCAACTGAGCTACCTGGGCGAAAGAGGGGCGTACAGCTTGAAGGCCGCGTATTAAACCCGCGCACCCTCCACGCGTCAAGTAACGCGGGGCCTTGTATCAGGCTGGTATCGGCTGGGTCGGATCTTCTGCGGGGATGTTGCCAGCATCGGGCTCTGCCGACTGATGGTCAGAAGCCAGCAGTGCGTAGATTGCCGGCAACAGCACCAGTGTGAACAGCGTGCCGATCAACATGCCGATCACGAGGATAAAGCCAATGCTGTTGCGTGCCTCGGCGCCGGCGCCTTCTACCAACACCAGCGGGAAGTGGCCAAATACTGTGGCGCCGGTGGTCATGAGGACGGGCCTGAGTCGGTTCATGGAGCCGGCCTTGATCGCCTCTAACTTCGAGAGGCCCTCCATCTGCGCCTGGTTGGCGAATTCCACAATCAGGATGGCGTTTTTGGAGATGAGCCCCACCAGCGTAATGAGCCCGACCTGTGAATAAATATTGATGGTGGTAAAGCCGGTAAAGGTAATCACCATTGCGGCAAAGAGCGCGAGCGGCGCTGAGCCGAGCAAGATAATCAGTGGGTCCCGGAAGCTGTTGAACTGCAGCGCCAGCACCAAAAACACCATGACCAGTGAGGCGCCGAGCACGCCGACCATGGTGTTGCCCTCGCGGCGGATCTCCCGCGATTCACCTGTGTAGTCGAGTCGGTAGCTGGGGGGTAGCGTTTCCTCGGCGAGCTCCTCCACGTAACTGAGTGCCTGCTCCTTTGTGTAGCCCGGGATCACGCCGCCGAAGAGCTTGAAGCTTCCTTTCTGTTGGAACCGCGTGAGGGCTCGCGGCTCGGTATTGCGTTCAAGCACCGCGAAGGTGCCAAAGGGCACCTGCTCGCCAGTGGGCAAGGTGATGGGCGTATCCAGCAGTGCCTCGGGGGAGGCTTTCAGGTCACGTTCCAGCATGGGGATCACCCGGTAGGCACGACCCCGTTCGTCATAGCGCGTCACATAGCCCTCTGACACGAACAGCCCCATCTGCGAGGTGAGGTCATTCAGGTTCATGCCCAGATCGGCGAGCCGGTCCTTGTCCAGCTGGTACTCGACCGAGAGGAGGTCCATCCGCAGGCTGGTTTCAAAGTAGAGAAACAGGCCAGCAGTTCGCGCCTTATCAACCATCGCCTGCGCGTAGGGGCGCATGTCGTCGGCCGAGTCCGACGAGGTGACCACTACTTCCACGTCAAATTGTCCTGCGGTGGGTAGCGCTGGCGTGGTCGCGGGAAAGGCCCGGACCGAGGGCACCTGAGCCAGGTCGTTGCGAATACCAGGGAGCATCAGGTGTGTGCTCACGTCGCGCTCATCGGGCGGAACAAACTCGTGACCGCCGTAGCCGCCCGAAGGGCCAAACGCCTGCCATATGTATGTTGTTTCGGGTCGTTCCATCAGCACGTCGACCGCGTCAGTGAAGCCCTGCAATGTTTCCTCCACCGAAGACTCGGGAGCCGAATCCACCACCAGATTGATGGCGCTTTGATCTTCAATCGGCGCTAATTCCTTCAGAGAAAACAGATATAGTGGCGCAATCAGTAGCGTAAAGAATGCCCCGGCAGTTAACAGCTGCCACCGCCAACGAAGCGAAAAATCAATCAGTGCGCCATAGCGGTTCGCGATTTGCTCAAAGCGACCGTTTACCCAGCGGCTCATTCGGGTTTCATGGCTACTGTCCGGGCATACCCAGGCACTCATGATAGGGGACAGGGTCATGGCCACAAGTCCCGAGATGAGGACCGCCACTGCCAAGGTAAAAGCGAACTCCCGGAAAAGCACGCCAGACAAACCCGACACAAAACCGATGGGGGCGTACACCACTCCGAGAGTGATGGTCATGGCGATGATCGGTGAGAGTAAGCGGCGTGAAGAGGCGAGGGCGGCGTCACGTCGCGACATGCCCGCGCGAAGATGACGCGCTACATTCTCGACCACCACGATGGCGTCATCAACTACTAGCCCCACGGACAGCACTACCGCAAGGATGGTCAGCAGGTTCAGGGAGAAACCCATCAGAGACATTGCCGCCATCGCGCCCAAGATTGATATGGGAATCGTCAGTAACGGGACTATGGCGCTGCGCACAGAGCCCATGAGTGCAACCACCACCAGACCTACCAGAAAAACGGTTTCTCCCAGCGTCAGAAAAATCTCCTTTACCGCCTCGCGCATGTAGCGCGAATTGTCGAAGGGAATAGAGAGCTCAAGATCGGGTGGCAGGGTCTCGTTGATTTGCTCAACGGCCTCATAGACCAGGTCACCAACTAGAATTTCACTGGTGCCGGGCTCCGGATAGATAGGAATAAACACTACCTGATTCTGGTTATAGCGGGCCATGCGCGAGACCTCCATGGTCCCTCTTTCCACAGTGGCTACGTCACCAAGCCGAATCTCGGTATTGCCCTCTCGGCGGATCAGCATATTGGCGAAATCCTCGGGGGTTTTCGCCTCGCTGTTGGTTTGTAGATTGATGCGCTGTGAGCGGCTCTCCGCCTGCCCGAAGGTGCCGATCACGTTGTTGCGCTGCAGGGTGCTGTAGATGTCGTCGGCGTCGACGCTCAGCGCGGCCATGCGCCAGGGGTCAAGCCAGATACGCATCGCCTGCGGCAGGCCATAGTTCACGGCGCGCTGCACGTTTGGCAGTGCAGAAAGTCGCGGCAGAATCTCACGCTGAATAATATCGGTGACTTCAGCATAGGTTCGGGTCGGTGGTATCAGTACGCCGAGATAAAAGCTGGCGTAGGGGGTGTCGGCGCGGCTGATTTCGATCGAAGGGTCCTCGGTACCCTCCGGGAGCTCGAAACGAATCTGGCTCAGCCTCGTCGAGAGTTCCGCCAATACCTTGGTGGTGTCCTGATTCAGTCGCAGCCATAGCGTGACGGTGCTGACACCTGCCGTGGTCACCGACTCTACATAGTCGAGACCCGGCACACTGCTGGCCACTCGCTCAATGGGTTCGGTGACAAAGCCCTGAACGGTCTCGGCACTAGCGCCCGGATACGCGGTGACGATCGCTATGGAGGAGCTCTCGATGATCGGAAATGAAATCACTGGAAGGTTGATGGCAGAGCGAATACCAAGCAGCAGCAGCGCGATGCAGAACACCACAGCTACTACCGGACGCTTGATAAAAATATCCGTCCAACGAGGGCGGAGCGGGAGCGTGGTCACCCCTCGGCCGCTCCGGTCTGAATCCTCACCAATGCGTCGTCCTGCAGCTTAAAGGCGCCCTGATCGGCGATCTGGTCACCCGGATTCAGCTCGCCTCGAATGTAAAAGCGGTCGGCGGTTTCGCCGCGTACTTCGACGCGCCGCAGTGAGGCGCGGTAGGGGAGATAAGCGTCGGCTTCTGCCTCGACAATGACAAAAGTATGCGCACCCTTTGGGTCCCAGCGAACGCTACGTGCGGGCACCGACATCAGATTCTCGGTTGGGGCTGTGCGGATCGCGACCTGCACCAGCGCGCCATGACGCAACGCAGACGCTGCCAACTGAGCGCGAACATCGTAGGTGCGAGTGCCCTCAGCAAACGCATCGGAGACGGCAATGACCTCTGCCGGGCCAACCGCTTCACCTGAAATATCGCGGATCTGTACCGTATCGCCCACGCGGATTTCAGCGAGGCCCTGGGGGACTTTGAAGTCAATCCAGCGGGACGGGTTTAAACCGGTCAGGGTCGTCAATACCTCGCCAAATCGCATTAAATCCCCAAGCCGCTGCGGATAAATCCCCAGCGTGCCCTTAAAGGGCGCGCGAACCATCATGCGGCTTAGCCGCGCGTCCAGTACCGCGATCTGGGCCTTGAGTGACAGACTGCGGGCTTTCAATGTGTCGAGCTGATCCTGTGAGATGAGCGAATCCGCCTCCAGTGTGCGATTGCGTTCAAGCTGGGTGTCGACCAGATTGAGGTCTGCCTGGAGCGCAGTGCGCTGCGCCTCCAGATCGTCATCGAACAATACGAGCACGGCGGCACCCTCGGGGACGACCTCGCCGCTTTCAAAGGGCAGCTCCACCACACGGCCGGCCATCTCTGCGGAAATCACCAGATGCTCGGGCGAGCGCACGGTGCCACTGAGTAAGCGCGTCGGCTCCCAGGTGTCGGCCTGTGCTTGGGTCACAGTGACTGACTCTGAGGGCGGCGGGAAGCTCTCCATCAGCGCCATGGCGTCGGAGATCTGCAGAAATTTGACCCCAGCTAATGTCGCAGTAACTACCGCACAGGCGATACCCGTGAGGAACCATGAACCGACTTTCATTTGCCGATACCCGAGCGTGTGGGCGATGGGCAGGCGAGCAGCTGCCGCAGGCTCAGCGCCAGGCCATGGGCTGTCGGGCGATTATTCACTGGGCGGCACATAACCTTCGGCCTGATCAAAGTCTTCGCCAGCCAGAAACTTGTCCATCTCACCCATCAGATACTTGCGTGCTTCCGGATCCATCAGGCTGAGGTGTTTTTCATTGATGAGCATGGTTTGGTGGCCCTGCCACTCGAGCCACGCCTTCTTTGAGACGTTGTCAAAAATATCCTGGCCTTTGGCGCCGGGCAGGGGTGGTCTCTCGAGTCCTTCGAGGTCTTCACCGTAGCGTCGGCAGTGGACGGTTCTCGCCATCAGTTGCTCCTTGGAGGGTTTTCTTTCCCCAGCTTGGCCAGTAGCCGCACGATGGGGGCAGGTAGACCCACCGAAGGTGGTGGGTGCAAAGCGAACCATTGTAAGTTATCGGCGTGGGATTCTACGCCAATCGTCTCGGGGTGGTTCTCGGCGCACTGCGCCCTCACCGAGTGAGCCTCCAGCTTGAAATGCGTGAAGGTGTGGTGAAAGGGTTCTTCGATACGACAGCGCTCTGCCGGTAGCGACAGGGTATTTGTTATCCATGCTTTAGCAGCGGACGCCTCCTCAAACTCCGGCGGCGCCCACAGGCCGCCCCAGATACCCGAATCCGGTCTTTTTTGCAGCAGCACCTCCCCGGGCGCGCGCGTGACCACGGCGAGCCATCGTTGTCG
>JADHQF010000111.1 GCA_016778085.1 Luminiphilus sp.
TGATCCAACGTGATGAAGTTACTCACAGGATTCGCTGCAGTACCCAGGTTTAAGCGGACAAAGTCCTTCTCGTCGTGGGTGTATCGCAGACCACCAGTCAGCGTCAGACGATCGGTGACCTCAAACGATCCATCACCGTAAACAGCCCAGGTCTTACGATCCTGGGAGGTATACTGAATCTCGTAAGTATCGCGGTAGAAGTCCGCTGCGGCCAAGGGCAAGAAGAACCCGAGGTTACCGTAGACGACAAACTCTAGGTCGTCGGTATACATCGCCGCGCCACTGACAAAATTAAAGGGTCCGTCGTACTGACTCGCCACGCGCAGCTCCAACTGACTGGTTTCGCGCGTGGTGTTTCGGCTAGCGTCGTACAGTGACGTATAGGCCTCACCGGTATAGGTACTGGCGAGAATTTCGTCCTGATCACGCATCCCTGTGATGGCTTTGACCACATAGTTACCGAGGTCGAACTCCATATTCAGATAGATACCGTCAGCATCAATCTGGTGACCGCTGGCCATATCGATCGCTTTAGTTTGGGTGTAGCTCTGACCGGTAATGAAGGGATCGCTGACGCCTTGATCCTGCCAGCCCGGGAATCCGATGATCGGCCAGATGTAGCCTTCGCCTGAAGGAGTGTCGTTGGCGGTAGCGGGCGTCTCAGAGTCATCATCGACATATTCGAAGATCAGGTCAGCCGCCATCCAGTCATTGGGCTCCCAACGGAACTTCAGCTTGCCCGCCAATACGTCCTTACCGCCAATATTGCGGCCATCACCTGTGGTGGGATAAGTCGAGCGGATATCGTCTGTGGAAGGCGAAGCGGGGTCTCCCGTAATTTCGCTGCACCCAAAACACACCAGGTCACCACCCATAGGCTTGGTGTTCGACCAGTAGCCGTCTGAATAGTCGCGGATCACAGACAGTCGCGCTGCCAAGGTGTCGCCCAATGGGACATTAATCGCGAACTTGAACTTCTCAAGATCACTGTCGTTGCTAGTGAACTGACCGTAATTTACTTCGAACCTACCAGCGAGCTCGCCACCCACCTCGGGCTTGACCGTGGTGAACGCGATCGCACCACCAGTTGTGTTCTTGCCAAACAGGGTACCCTGCGGGCCGCGGAAGATTTCCACCTGCTCAATATCGAAAACCTCGACGAACTGCGATTGCACGTGATTGAACGCGTAGTCATCAACTGTCAGTCCCACCGACGGGTCTTTGGTGACCAGAATCGAGATAAAACCCGTACCGCGCATACCACCGGCAATCGCGTTAAAGCCATTCTGAGGCGTCAGCGTTACGTTGGGCGACAATTGAGCGAGTTCCGTGACATCGTTTTGGAAAGTCTTCTCCAGCTGCGCCGCGGTAATGGTGCTCACCGCAATCGGCAGATCCTGCTGCGACACATCGCGCTTGGTACCCGTGACAATCACTTCTTCCAACGCCGAGGCCGTGACCTCGTCATCATCTTGAGCCAGTGCAGGCAGTGCCTGTGAGGCGATGGCGACTGCGAGAGACAGCGCCATTTTGCGAGCGGGAAACCGCCCGAGCGGGGTTTTGGTCATCATGGCATGTTCCTATTGTGTTTTTTTTAATTTATTGCGGCGTCAACCCTCGTCGCACCGCGACTATCGTGACTTGCTGAACACCAACAAGTTTCAGAATACTGCTAAAGTTTTGTCCGTACAAGCGCCCCAAGCATGACAAAAACGGGGCTGGAGGGATCAAATGAACGGCTACCAAGAGAAAATCACGCGCATTCGGGCTCATCTGGCGCTAGAAGGCGCCGCTGGCGCGGTGCTCAGCACACCAGACAACATTTTCTATGCGACGGGGTTCAGCTCCGTCATGGACGGTTGGCATTTGGTGGAACCGATCGCCGCCGTTTTTGTCCCCACCGATGAGGCATCGCCCGTGATCCTCATCCTGCCCGAAGCCAGCGTGATCTCGCCCATCGTCTCGGAACGGGGCGGGCACCCGGTCTACTTCGACCGGCTGGCAACCTTCGACATGCTGAATTTTTGCGAGACGGCGCGGGCCGAGGATGCTCATCTGGCCCTGCCAGAGGACCTGCTGGCGGAGCTGGGCGATGTCATGGAGCAGGTTGAGGGTCAGTGCGAGCCCGACATTATTCAGACAATTGCAGCCTCTCTGTCACGTCATGTAGCTAAAGGGGAGCGGGTTCTGTTTGATGATCTTCGCGTGGCGGCGCGAGTGGACGCGTTAACAGGACAGGCATCAGGCGACGCCTTGGACGTGATGTTCGCCGCGCGGGCGGTAAAAACTGCGGACGAGCTCGACACGCTGCGTGAAAGCGGACAGATCGCAGATGCCATAATGGCCTACACCGTCTCGCTGCTGGGCGTCGGGAAAAGCTGGAGTGAGGTCGAGAAGCAGGTCGCGCATTTCATGATCGATCACGATGTGGATCCCTTACCGGGTAGCCCCATGCTGTTTGGCGGTGCCTATGATCTGGTCTTTCGCCCTGATTTGTTTCGCACGCCGGTCAGCCGTCCCTTCGAGGGAGGAGAAATCGTCATTCTCGAAACCCAGGGGCGCTACAAAAACTTTTGGATTGACATCAACCGCACCGCCCATATCGGGCCTGCCACACCCGCCTACCGCGATCAGTTCAACGCAGTACGAGAGATCTTTGAGACGATCAGCGCGCGCCTCGAGCCCGGGGTCAATACGGCGGAGATGTGCGCCTTTAGTGAGATACCGGCGGCGCAGCGCCTCGATCCGCCGGAAAAACTGCTGGTGGTGGCGCATTCTGTGGGTCTGGTTCCGCTGGAAAGCCCCGTGAGATACCCGGGCACAGGGCTACACGGCGCAAAGGAAGGCTTCACCGTGGAGCAGGGCATGGTGATCAGTATCGACTGCCTGTATTTCGGCAGCGGGCTGGGGCCATCCCACATGGAAAACGTTTTTATTGTGAACGAGAGCGGCGCAGAACCGCTGTATCGCTTCCCGCTGGATTTGGCCGAAACCGCCTGACGCTGCCTGCCTGCCTAGCCGCGTTTTTTCAGGTGGTAGCCAAAGCGGGGGAACCACACCTGAGCTTCCTCGCCGGATATCGGCTCCACACCCAGCACCACTTGCTCGTGATCCACCGCGAGCAGACGACCCGATGCGCTGCCGCGATCGGCTGACCCTGCAGAAATGTCGACCATTTCACCAACCCATGGGGCCAAAGGCTCCTGATCGAGCGTTTCGGGAAGCGGCCTCGCCGGCCCGTCTTTTAAGGCCTGCCACGCGACGTCAATCTCGGCATCCTCTCGGTCACCCGTGCCCAGCGCTGACATGCGCTCATACCAGTCAGTGAGTCGTGGCAAGGTGCCCACAATTGGCATCAGCGCTGGCAGCGCGCTGTGAATCATCCACACCATCCCCCAGACGTGAATGTCCCAGCCATCCGCCTGCGCGCCGCCCAGGAAATCCTGACCCAGTCCCAGCTGGGCCTCGACGGTGCCGAGGTACGCCCGCACCTGACTGCGACGATCGGGGTCCGAGACTTCGAGCGCGTCGAAATCGACATCGGGGAAGACCTGCTTACGATCAGCCAAGAAGTCGGCGTCCCATTCACTCTGGTAGGCGGCCAGCGCCGCATGCAGGAGTGGCGTAAAAAGCCGTTCGCCCCACGCATAGAGCGCCGCCTCTCGCAATCCACCCTGAGCATTGATCGCAGGCCCATTGGTATCAAATTCATCCAGCGCCCGCGCAATCATCCAGTTGTCGATGAACACATCCCGGCCAATCTGCAACACCGGGGTGCCACGATAGCCACCCGTGAGTGCCTCGACGTCGGGCTTCGGCGCAATCATGGGCATCTCCACGCTCTGCCACGACAGCCCTTTGAGCCCCATCATTTTCTGCGCCTTTTGCGAGAACGGGGAGATATCGTACTGATGCAAAATCAAAGCAGTATTAGCCATGTTGTTTGTCCTTTTGAGGGGCTGCAAACCCTGACCCCGCGCAAGGGCCTCGTCAAGGCCCGACATATCACCCGGCAAAAAGTTTGAGGCGCTCAGTTCTCAAACGCTAAGCTTGGGTCATGGACGCATTGACCACCTTCTCGAGGGCTGTGAATAAAGCCACCTCTCTACTAGGAGAGTCGGGCTTTGCAGCCGCATTGGGCAACGGCATGCGCGAACTGATCGAGGCGGATGACGTTTCTCTGATCCGCTATCCCGATGCAGGACCTCCCGTGATCGAGTACAACCTGCCCCCTAAGCGACGGGGCAAGACGACGCTGGACCGCTACGTCAAAGGACCGTTTCTGTTGGATCCTTTTTATCGAGCAGCGCAAATTGAAGAGCGCTTTGGCGTGTTCCGTCTTCGCGACCTCGCACCGAGTGGCTTTAAGGAAAGCGAGTATTTTCGTACCTGGTACCACGAATGCGGCTTTCAGGATGAGTGCGGGCTGCTGATCGAACTCGATAGCGGCTCCCTCAACCTTGCCCTGGGCATGACCGGCGGCAGCCGCCGTTTCTCGAAGCGCCAAGTAGACCGGCTTGAAGCGGTGTTCCCGGCAGTGGAAGCCATGGTGCGCCGCCACTGGAACCCTTTGACACCCGCCGCTGACTCATCAGACCTGCGCACGCGTTTGCAGGAGGCCCTGGGCGCCTTTGGGTCATCCGTGCTCACACGCCGAGAGCAGCAGGTGATTGAGTTGGTGCTCCTTGGCAACAGTACGCGACTCGTAGCCGACAAACTGGGCATCTCTGCAGAAACCGTCAAACTGCATCGTAAACACGCCTACGCGAAACTGGATATTTCGTCTCAGGCTGAACTGTTTTATCTCTTTGTGGATGCCCTGGCGAGCCATACGGGAGATAGCGGTGCAGACCCGCTGACCAGTTATCACCATCAGAGCCCGCGGGCTCAGCCGTCATGACCAATACCGAGCAAGATCTGTCTCAGCTTCTGCAAGAGGGCTTTGAAGCGCTGAACCGTGGGCAACTGGATGTTGCGGCTAAGGCCTGCCAAAGCGCGCTCGCCCAGCGCCCCGACCTGGCCCCCGCTCATTTTCTGGTGGGCCTCGTGGCAGTCGAAGGGGACGAGCGCCGTGTCGCCCACGAGGCGTTCAAATCCGTGGTCAAGATCGACCGCGATCATGCGGCGGCTTGGGCGCAGCTGGCACGCCTCAACGCCAGTGAAGGACGCATCGCACTCGCTGAATCCGCCCTAAAAGAGGTGCGGCGCATTCAGCCCTCAGACCCGGCAGTACTGGACCTCACTGGCACCGTGCTCAATCAGCTGGGCGAATACGAACCCGCCAAGGCCTTTTTTACCCGCGTGAACCAGCAGGCGCCGGGCAAGACCGGCTACATGATGAATCTGGCCAACGCATTGGTATTCAATGGCGATATCGATGAGGCGGCAGATCTGTTCAAAGCGGTCATTGGCCTTGACCCGCGGAGCGCCCAGAGCCACTGGGGACTAGCCAATGCCGTAAAGGCTCACAACGACCAGCACATCATGCAGATGCGGGCGCTGACTGAGCAGTACCCCAACAACCCGCGAGCGCGGGGCTTCCTCTATTACGCCATTGGTAAGGAGTGCGAGGACCTGCAGGACTGGGAGGGAGCGTTCAACGCTTTCTCGGCCGGAGCCGCGGCGCGACGCCAAACGGTCGAGTTCGACGAGGCAGCAGAGGCAGCCATGTTTGAGCTCATACGCGAGCGCTTTAATGCCTCATGGCTGGCCGAACAGCCCCCAGGCAATCCTGAGGAATCACCCATTTTCGTGCTGGGTCAGCCACGCACCGGCACGACGCTGATCGAGCGCGTGATTACCAGCCATTCGCAGGTGCACTCTGCCGGTGAATTGCAGCAGTTCGGCCTCGCGACGCGCCGCGTCTCCAAACATATCGACCGGCGCCGTTTTTCGGCTGAGCTGTTTGACGCCGCCGCCAAGGCGGATCCGCGGGCCATTG
Source organism: Luminiphilus sp. (assembly GCA_016778085.1). Classification (GTDB taxonomy): domain Bacteria; phylum Pseudomonadota; class Gammaproteobacteria; order Pseudomonadales; family Halieaceae; genus Luminiphilus. Next base: position 5,942 of record JADHQF010000111.1, read on the forward strand.
GCGACATGTACCTTCAGACGAGCGCGCGTATGCGGGGCAAAACCCCGCGGTTCGTCGACAAGCTACCGGTGAACTATCTGCACCTGCCGCTGATTCTCGCCGCACTGCCCAATGCGCGGATTGTGCACCTTGTTCGAGGCCCTATGGACGCCTGTTTTGCCAGCTTCAAACAGTTGTTCGCCGATGCCTATTTGCATTCCTACGAGCAGCAGGAAATGGCGCGGCACCACATTCGCTATCGCCAATTGATGGATCACTACCGACAGGAATTCCCGGGGCGCTTCGTCGACGTCAGCTATGAGGA
>JADHQF010000008.1 GCA_016778085.1 Luminiphilus sp.
CAAATTACTGCCCGCATCAGCCATGGGATTGCTCCAGTGCGCCACCGCGGTAGTGAATGGAATCCCAATGGCGACAGCCCGGGCAGCGCCAGTGACGGGCCTTGCCCGTGAATCCACAGTGACCGCATTGATAACCCTCCGCGGCACTGGTGAGCCGATCAAACACCTCGCGCTCGGGCAGCGAGTCGTCAGACTGCAATCCCTGCAACACCAATGACGCCGCCACGGATACAGATGGGTGTGTCGTCAATGTCTCGCGCAAGAAAGCCTCGGCTGCGGCTAGACCTCGCTGCTTTTCCAGTTCGCCGGCGAGTGCCAGCGCCAACAAGGAGGAGGATTGCAGAGCGTAATACTCTTCCAACGCCGCGAGATACTGCGACCCGCCATCCTTTACAGCACAAATATCACTGAGGAGTGCGAGCAGCTCTGGGGTGCAGTTGCGCCCGCTTCCCATGATCACCCTGAAGTGCGCCAACGCGGCCTCAGGATCTCCCGCTGAGAGGCACAGCCTGGCCAAACCCATCCGCGCACGGAGGTCCTGATTCTGATCTCTCAGCGCGGCTGCATAGAATTCACCTGCAGTCGCATCGTCGCCAGACTCCAACGCGGCATCCGCCTGCTCACAGAGGTAATGCCCTCTCAGCTGCTGAGCGGGTTGGCCCTGAGCAGTCGCTGACTGCCCGCCTTCCTCGGCTTGCGCAATGAGCTGGTCGGCAATCTCTGTCGCAGCGAGCCAGTCTCGCTGGGCTTCATGAACATCCAGCAAATGTCGCTGCGCTGTCACACTGAATTCCGTCGATTGCACGGCTAGATCAGATAGCAGCTGCTCAGCGCGATCGTAAAGGCCCGCTGCAATAAAGTCTCTGGCTAACTCTAGGTGGGATTGGTGCAACTGCACGGCCGTCAGCTGCGGTCGCTTAAGCAAATTTTGGTGAATTCTGATCGCCCGGTCGACCTCACCTCGCTTGCGCAACACGCTGCCCAGTGCGATATGTGTATCAAGTGTGTCTTCGTTCACCGCCAGCGCCTCGGTGAAGGCGTCGACTGCATCATCTTCTTCGCCGTCCAGAAGAAAATTGAAGCCACGGTAATACTGCGAAGGGAGCTGTGCCCGGTCGGCACCGTCCATGCGCAGTCCACCCCGACCCAGCGTCCACCCTGCGGCAACCGCCAGTACGAGCAGCACCAAGAGCAGTGCGTTATTGAGAATCAAGCCCGCTTCCTTTCTCAGCCGCAGCAAGCAGGCGATCCCGCTCTTTACGCAGTCGGCGGATCGTTGCAGAGCGCCTCAGTGCCAGCAGCGTCCCGGTGCCCAAACCTATGACGACGCCGACGGCCAATGCCGCCAGGATCCATATCGCGACAGGTTGTGCAGGAAGTTTCACTAAGATGAGATCGACGGGAATTTCTTCGGTGTTCTGAAGAGAAAACAGTCCGCCGGCGGCGACAGCGCCAACCGCAAGCAGCAGCGTCAGCCCCTGTCTCAACCATCGCATAGTCAGAAGCCGGACTTAACTGCCCGATTCACCCGGTCGCGCAACTCTTTCCCCGGCTTGAAGTGCGGCACATGCTTACCGCGCAACGCCACGGTATCGCCGGTTCGGGGATTGCGACCCTGGCGAGGCTCACGATAGTGCAGAGAGAAACTGCCAAACCCTCGGATCTCAATGCGCTCACCGGAGGACAGCGTCTCCGCCATGTGGTCAATCAGCAATTTAACCGCCAGCTCAACGTCTTTTGCGCTCAACTGGCTCTGACCGTCGGCCATCAAGTCAATCAATTCGCTCCGCGTCATGCTGTCTCCCCTTGTTCGCTGTGAGCATTTTGGCCGAGGCCTCAAGCATTGGCAAGTTATTCATTTTAAATGGGTTTATAGAGGCATTCCCGTCATTTGGTTACGGCAAAAAAAAGGCCGGCATTAAGCCGGCCTCGCATTACCCTAAAGAGATCACTGATCTTCCATTTTTGCCTTGATCAGGTCACCAATTGTGCCCGGTGAAGAACTCTCATCCTGCTCCTTCAACGACTCCACAGCTTCTTTCTCGTCGTCCATGTCTTTGGCTTTGATAGAGAGTCCTAGTCCGCGGCTTTTGCGATCTACGTTGACGACTTTGGCTTCCACAGTATCGCCGACGCTGAGGACAGCGCGTGCATCATCGACACGATCAACGCTGATGTCTCCCGCCTTCAGGTATCCATCGACCTCGTCAGAAAGCTTGATGGTCGCGCCTTTGGCGTCAACTTCTGTCACGGTACCCGTTACCAAGCTGCCACGGTCGTTGTCGCTAACGTAGAGTGAGAACGCGTCTTCTTCGAGTTGCTTGATACCCAGCGAAATACGCTCACGCTCAGGATCGATCGACAGAATCACCGTCTCGATCTCGTCACCCTTCTTGTAGTTGCGCACGGCCTCTTCACCGGTTTCGTTCCAGCTGATATCACTCAGATGAACGAGCCCGTCGATATTGCCATCAAGGCCGATAAAGATGCCGAAGTCGGTGATCGACTTGATGCTGCCCGAGATCTTGTCGCCCTTGGCGTGATCTGCGGCAAACGCATCCCATGGATTCTGATTGCACTGCTTGATGCCAAGCGAAATACGGCGACGCTCTTCGTCAATGTCGAGCACCATCACCTCAACCTCGTCGCCGAGCTGCACGATTTTCGAGGGGTGGACGTTCTTGTTGGTCCAATCCATTTCGGAGACGTGTACCAGACCTTCGACGCCCTCTTCGATTTCCGCGAAGCAGCCGTAATCGGTGAGATTGGTAACCTTAGCGACAACACGGCTACCCTCGGGGTAGCGGCCAGTGATCTGTACCCATGGGTCCTCGCCCAGCTGCTTGAGACCCAGCGACACACGGTTGCGCTCGCGATCGAACTTGAGGATTTTGACATCCATTTCCTGGCCAACTTCTACGATCTCGCTCGGGTGCTTGATACGCTTCCAGGCCATATCGGTAATGTGCAACAGCCCGTCGACACCACCGAGGTCTACAAACGCGCCGTAGTCGGTCAGGTTCTTGACCACGCCCTTCACGGACTGGCCTTCCTGCAAGTTTTCAAGCAGTTCCTCGCGCTCCGCACTGTTGGCGGATTCCATCACCGCCCGGCGTGACACGACCACGTTGTTGCGCTTTTGATCGAGCTTGATAACTTTAAACTCGAGCTCTTTGCCCTCGAGGTGCGTGGTCTCTCGGATGGGACGCACGTCGATCAGCGAGCCCGGCAAGAATGCGCGGATAGAGTCGATGTCAACGGTGAAGCCACCCTTCACCTTGCCATTGATCACGCCCATGACCACTTCATCAGCTACATGCGCTGCTTCGAGGCCCTTCCAGGCTTCTGCGCGCTTAGCTTTCTCACGTGAAAGCTTGGTCTCTCCAAAACCGTCTTCCACGGTCTCCAGAGCCACCTGTACTTCATCACCCACGCTGAGACTGCAGTCACCGTTGGCATTGGTAAATTGATCGAGGGGAATCACCCCTTCTGACTTCAAACCGGCGTGGACAGTGACCCACTCATTATCGATATCGATCACTACACCCGTGACAATTGATCCGGGTTCCATGTCGACGGTTTGGAGGCTTTCTTCAAAGAGTTCAGCGAAGGATTCGCTCATGATGCTATTCCTAGATTGCGGAGTGAAATCACTCCTGCCGGCTTCAAGACCCAGCCGGGTTTATGGTCTTGACGCTTCGGCGGGGTCCAGCCGTGACTCCGATGCGTCGCTCTATAAATCACGGGCAGCTGCCAAGTCGCGTGCTGCCTGCAACACCTCGTCAGCGGACAGCGCGGTGCTGTCTATAACGATGGCGTCCTCTGCCGGCACCAGTGGAGACACGATACGGGACTGATCCCGGGCGTCTCGCTGCTCTATGTCAGCCAGAAGGCGCGCGAGACTAACACTCTCCCCCATGCCCTGCAACTGATGGAAACGGCGCTCGGCGCGCGCCTCAGCGCTGGCAGTCAGGAAGATTTTCAGCGGAGCCTGTGGGAAAACGACCGTACCCATGTCCCGGCCGTCGGCAATCAACCCAGGCGGTCTGGCCAGTTCCTGCTGCCTTAACAGGAGCGCTTCGCGCACCGCGGGTAATGCCGCCACCGTCGAGGCATCCCGGCCTCCCTCCTCCGTGCGAAGGTGCACTGTGACATCCTCACCCGCTAGCCACACCGAAACGCCGTCAGAGGTGGGTCGAAAATCGACATCAAGGGATCTCGCAATCCCGGCAACGGCGTCGCTGTCCTCCAGCGAGACGGATGCGAGCCGACCGGCAAAACCCACAACGCGATACAGCGCACCGCTATCCAGCAGATGCCAGCCCAATTCAGTGGCGAGATGCTGACTGAGCGTGCCCTTTCCCGCACCGCTTGGACCATCGATACAAATCACCGGCGCGGTGCCAGTCATTCGTCGGCCACCTCTAGGCGCAAGCCCGTTTGCAACGCCAGGTCGGCAAAACCGGGAAAGGACGTGGCCACATGGGCACAGTCACTCACCTTAATGCGGTCGGACGCTCTGAGCGCCGCCATAGAAAAGCTCATGGCGATGCGGTGATCGTGATGGGTGGTGATCACGCCTCCCGACATGTCTCCGCCTACCACCTCGATCCCGTCAGGTTGAACGATATTGTCGATACCCAGCTGCGACAGTCCTTCAGCCATACTGGCGATACGATCACTCTCCTTCACCCGCAATTCCTCGGCGCCCCGCAGCACGGTGACACCCTCGGCACAGGCAGCGGCAATCAGCACAGCAGGTAATTCGTCAATCGCAAGCGGTACCGCCTCGACAGGAATCTCGATTCCTTTCAGCGGTGCATATCGAACACGAAGATCAGCGACCGGCTCGCCCCCAACGAGTCGCTCGTTCAGAACTTCGATGTTGGCGCCCATGGCACGCAAAATGGTGATGACCCCGTCGCGGGTGGGGTTAATGCCCACGTGTTCCAGTGTGAGATCCGAACCCGGCGCAATCGAAGCACCCACCAGAAAAAAGGCGGCGGATGAAATGTCGGCGGGGATATCGATGTCTGTGCCCTTGAGCGAGCCCCCGCCCTCGAGACTGATCACGCCCTGATCACGATCGACGGCATAGCCAAAGCCGGTCAGCATGCGCTCGGTATGATCCCGAGTGGGGGCCGGCTCAGTCACGCTGGTGCGGCCATCGGCAAACAAACCCGCCAGTAAAACACTGGACTTCACCTGCGCGCTGGCTACCGGCATATCGTAATGAATGCCGCCCAGCGCACGGCCTCCCTGAATTTCCAGAGGCGGGCAGCCCTCATGTGAACTGATGAGCGCCCCCATTTGTGACAACGGGGTAATCACTCTGGCCATGGGACGACGCAGCAACGACTCGTCACCCGTCAGGATGCTGTCGAAGGACTGCCCGGCAAGCAGGCCCGCCATCAACCGGATGCTGGTGCCTGAGTTACCGACATCCATGACCCGTGTGGGCGCAGTCAGACCACGAAGACCGACGCCGCCGATCGTGAGTCGACCCGATTGCGGATCCGTAATGTCCACACCCATCTCCCGAAAAGCTGACAGTGTGGCCAGTGCGTCCTCGCCCTCCAGAAAGCCACTCACGGTGGTGCGGCCCTCGGCAATTGACCCCAGCATGATCGCCCGATGCGACATCGACTTATCTCCCGGGACGCGAATACGGCCCGTGAGCGAGCCACCGGGGTCGAGATAAAAATGCATCAGTCCGTCTGCTCCGACTGGGGGTTAAGGGGGTTCAGAATGTCGTCGTGATTGCGCCGCACCTCTCTGCAGCGAGCAAAAAAAGTTTCTATGGCGTCGCCATCCGCCTCGGCGATCAGCGTCCGCAGATGTTCATGCTCCTGCGCCATGGCATCCATGGCGATAAGAATGGCGTCGCGGTTGGTTAAAGTAATATCGCGCCACATCAACGGATCTGATGCCGCAATACGTGTCATATCTCGGAGTGCGCCCCCGCCATGCTTCATCGGAGACAACGCATGATCGGCGAGCATCGATGTCAGCGCGTAGGCCACCATATGAGGTACATGGCTGCTGGCCGCCAGTGCCGCGTCGTGATCTTCTACCGACATATGAGTAATACGTGCGCCAGCGGTGGTCCACAGCCGCTCCACTGTCTTGAGCGCCAACGTGTCGGTCTCGCCAGAGGGCGTCAGAATCACCTCGCGCCCGTCAAACAGCTCAGGATAGGCCGCCCCAACACCGCTGTTTTCGCTACCTGCGATGGGGTGCCCGGGGACAAACCGTGGGTAGTCGGTGCCCGCAGCCTCTGCAATGACCCCTTTGATGCTGGCCATATCCGTGACCACGGGTTCTCCTGAGGATGAGGCCAGATTCAACACCTCTGGCAACAGCTGAGCCGTGGCCTCTGGCGGGGCACCGATGACGATGACATCGGCCTCGGCAACGACGGCCGGCAGGTCCAGACTAAAACGATCGATCAGACCTAAGGCCAACCCACGCTCAAGGGAGGGCGCGCGCGGGCCCCAGGCAATGAGATCAGCGCGCCAGTTACCGCGCTTGAGCGCGCCGGCCAAGGACCCGGAAATCAGCCCGAGACCCAAAAAAGCAACGATGGGGTCGTGGTCAGCGTCCACGATCAAATAGGTGCTCGGGGATAGGAGCCCAGCCTCTTCAACATAATCGAGTGTTCTTCGATCTGCCCAATCACCTCCACCATGACATCATCGACGAGGTGACCCTCGCACTCGATGTAGAACACATAGGTCCACTTTTCAGTTTTAGAGGGCCGGGAATCGATGCGCGTCAAACTGACGCCGTTTTCCTCGAAGGGACGCAACAGGCCCAGCAAAGCACCGGGGCGGTTGCGCGCAGAAACCAACAGAGAGGTCTTGTCGTGACCGCTGGGTGGCACACTCTCCTTACCCAGCACTAGAAATCGTGTGGTGTTGGTGGAACTGTCCTGTATGGCGCTCGCCAAGGTGTCCAGCTGATGCAGGCCTGCTGCCAGCTCACCAGCAATCGCTGCAACGCCAGCCTCAACTCCTGCCCTGCGCGCTGCCTCGCCATTGCTGGCGACTGCCTCACGGGGGACGTTCGGCAGGTGACTGTCGAGCCATTGCCTGCACTGCCCCAGCGCCTGCTCATGGCCTAGGATCAACCGGATATCAGATTGCTCGGTGCCCTGACCTGCAAGGAGGTGGTGTACGACCGGCAGTTCTATCTCGCCCGTGATCTGGAGCGGCGACTCGAGAAAGCAATCCAGAGTCTGCCCCACCATGCCCTCGGTTGAATTTTCAACGGGCACCACACCGTAGTCACACAGGCGTTCTTCCACCTGCCGAAAGACTTTGTGGATACTGGCTTGACCTTGCGGCAGTGCCGATTGACCAAAATGCTTCAAAGCCGCGGCTTGTGAATAGGTGCCCTCGGGCCCCAAAAAGGCGACCGACAGCGGCTGCTCGAGCGCCAAGCAGCTGGACATGAGCTCCCGGAAGACCGAGGCAATATGCTCGGACGCCAGCGGCCCCGGGTTGCGCTCCTGAATGGCCCGCAACACCTGTGCCTCGCGCTCTGGCCGATAAAAGACGGGAGGCGCCTCGTCAGACTGCGACGCATCGAGCTTCACCTGCGCGACTGCTTGTGCGCACCGTGCTCGCTCGCTGATCAGCTCAAGCAACTGACTGTCGATGGCGTCAATGCGCTCGCGAATCTTGCTGAGTTGTTCATCAGGGTTCATGGGGTATCCCCTCGCCGGGTTTCCTAACCGTGGCGTTGTTCGAAATCCTGCATGAAGTCACACAGGGCGTCCACCGAAGCTTCTTCCACCGCATTGTATAGGCTCGCGCGCATCCCGCCGACCGAGCGATGCCCTTTAAGGTTCAGAAGCCTGGCCTCTTCGGCTTCTTGCAAGAAAATCGGGTCTAGGCGGTCATCCGCCAGCGTAAACGGCACATTCATCAACGAGCGACTCACGGTGTCTACCGGGTTGCCATAGAAGTCGCTCTCGTCGATGACACGATAGAGCTTGCCCGCTTTTCGACGATTGATAGTCGCCATTTCTTCCAGCCCGCCGAGATTCTCCAGCCACTCGAACACCAGACCTGTCAGATACAGCGCGAAGGTGGGCGGTGTGTTATACATCGAGTCGTTATCGGCCGCCGTCTGCCAGTTCAGCATAGCAGGTGTCTCGGCCCGGGCGCGCCCCAGCAACTCGCGATGAACAATAACCAGGCACAAACCTGCAGGGCCGATATTTTTCTGGGCGCCCGCGTAAATCACGCCATATTGCTGCACGTCGATCGGCCGCGAGAGGATAGTCGATGACATATCAGCAACCAGCGGCACCTCGACGCGGGGGACAAAATCAAATTCCAACCCCCCGATGGTTTCGTTGGGGCAATAGTGCAGGTACGCCGCATCGGCATCCAGCTGCCACGCATCCTGTGGCGGGACCGTTGTGAAGTTCGAGGCTTCAGAGGTTGCCGCAATGTTCACCGGCCCGAAACGCCGCCCTTCTTGCAGCGCCTTTTTTGACCACTGCCCAGTCACGATCTGGTCGACGGACTGGCCGGTCGTGCTCAGATTCAGTGGCACCGCGGCAAACTGCAGTGAGGCGCCGCCCTGTAAAAACAGCACAGCGTAGTCATCTGTCATCCCCAGCAGGCGGCGCAATGCAGCCTCCGCCTGACTCGCCGCGTCCACAAACGCGGGGCTGCGATGACTGACCTCCATGACAGAGGTGCCGCCACCGGACCAATTCAGTAATTCGGCCTGCGCGTGCTCGAGAACGGATTGCGGGAGCGCGGCGGGACCCGCGCAGAAGTTATGGGCTCGAGTCACTCTCCGGTGTCCTCGTCCCCCTCTGCGGCCGAACCGTTGGCATCGCTTGGCGCTGCAGCTGGCGCAGCACTCTCAGCCACCCCGCTGGGGGAGGCCTGGATCTCGGTGGCATCCACGTCGTCTTCTGCAATCCGGCTGACACTCACCAAGGCTTCACTCTCTCGCGTGCGGATCACGCGCACGCCCTGCGTGTTGCGTCCCTGGACACTGACCTCCTCAACCCGGGTTCTCACAGCAGTACCCTGATTGGAGATGAGCATCATCTCGTCACCGTCCCAGACCTGTTCGGCACCCACCAGCGATCCGTTGCGCTCGGAGGTCGTCATGCCGATCACGCCTTTGGTGCCCCGGCCTTTGACCGGGAACTCGCTGGTTTCCGATCGCTTGCCGTAGCCGTTCTCGCTCACGGTGAGGATCCTGCTGCCTTCTTGGGGTACCACCAGTGAAATGAGGCGGTGCCCCTCACCCAGTTTGATGCCTCTGACGCCGCGTGCTGTCCGGCCCATCGCCCGCACCCCCGACTCGGCGAACCGCACCACTTTGCCTTCGCTGGAAAACAGCATGATGTCCTGACTGCCATCTGTCACCGCGGTGCCGACCAGTACATCACCTTCCTCAAGCTCGATCGCGCGCAGGCCAACGCTGCGCTGGCGGGAGAACAAACCCATATCAGTCTTCTTTACAGTGCCGTTGGCAGTGGCCATGAAAATGTAATGGTCCGTCTCATAACCTTCGATGGGCAGGATTGAGGTAATGCGTTCGCCCTCATCCAGCGGTAAGAGATTGACCATCGGTCGCCCGCGGGCCGTCCGACTGGCCAGCGGAATATGGAACACTTTGAGCCAATAGACCTTGCCCAGATCGGAAAAGCACAGGATCGTGGCATGGGTACTCGCAATCAGCAGGTGTTCTACAAAGTCCTCGTCTTTGACGGCCGTCGCACTTCTGCCCGTTCCGCCGCGTCGCTGGGCCTGATAGTCCGTGAGTGACTGCGTCTTGGCGTATCCACCATGCGAGATGGTGACCACGCGATCCTCCTCGGTAATCAGGTCCTCGACCGTCAGATCATGGGCTGAATCGGAAATTTGCGTTTTGCGCTCATCTCCGAACTCTTCGACGATTTCCTCAAGCTCTTCGCGTATCACCTGCTTGAGCCGATCCGGGTCGCTGAGGATTTCCAGATAATCAGCAATTTCGGCGATCTTGTCAGCGTACTCTTGAAGCAGCTTCTCGTGCTCTAAGCCGGTCAGGCGGTGCAGCCTCAGATCCAGAATCGCCTGCGCCTGCGCAGGTGACAGGTGATACTGACCGTCGTGCAGACCCAATGTCTCGGGGAGGTCGTCGGGTCGGCAGGCGTCAGCTCCGGCCCGCTCAAGCATCGCCAGCACGTCACCGGGCGCCCAGGATCGCGCCATTAAACCCTCGCGAGCATCGGCCGCGGTCGGCGAAGCTTTAATCAACTCGATGACGTCATCAATGTTGGCCAGCGCGATGGCCAGGCCCTCCAGCACATGCCCTCGCTCGCGCGCCTTGCGCAAGAGATACATCGTGCGGCGAGTCACAATTTCGCGTCTATGGCGGACAAACGCCTCAATCATCTGCTTCAGATTGAGCACTTTGGGCTCGCCATCGACCAGGGCCACCACGTTGATGCCCACCACCGACTGCAATTGGGTTTGCGCGAACAGATTATTCAGCACCACATCCCCGACTTCTCCGCGGCGCAGCTCAATCACGACGCGAAGACCGTCCTTGTCAGATTCATCACGCAGCTCGGTGATGCCCTCGAGCTTTTTCTCTTTCACCAACTCGGCGATGCGTTCGATCAATCGTGACTTATTCAGTTGATAGGGGATCTCGTGAATGATGATCGTGTCTTTGCCCTTCGATTCATCGGTGATGACCTCGGCCTTGGCCCGCACGTATATGCGCCCTCGCCCCGTCCGATAGGCTTGCACAATGCCTGCCCGACCGTTGATCTGGGCGCCGGTGGGAAAATCCGGTCCGGGGATGTACTGCATTAACTCGTCGACGCTGATATCAGGATCCTGAAGGGTCGCCAGGCAAGCCGCCACCACCTCACGGAGATTGTGAGGTGGAATGTTGGTGGCCATACCCACCGCGATGCCAGAAGAGCCGTTGACCAGAAGATTAGGGACCCGGGTAGGCATTACCGCGGGTATCTGCTCGGTACCATCATAGTTATCGACGAAATCGACCGTTTCCTTGTCGAGATCAGCGAGCAACGCATGGGCGATTTTCGACATGCGAATTTCGGTATAGCGCATGGCCGCGGCGGAATCGCCATCGATCGAGCCGAAGTTGCCCTGCCCGTCTACCAGTGTGTAGCGCAGGGAGAAATCTTGAGCCATTCGCACGATAGTGTCGTAAACCGCCGAGTCACCGTGAGGGTGGTACTTACCAATCACATCACCCACCACGCGGGCCGACTTTTTATAGGGCTTGTTCCAGTCGTTGTTAAGCTGATTCATCGCAAATAGCACTCTGCGATGCACGGGCTTCAAGCCGTCTCGGACATCCGGCAAGGCGCGACCCACGATCACGCTCATGGCGTAATCCATGTACGACTGCTTCAGCTCATCTTCGATGTTGACGGGGAGGATTTCCCGCGCCATTTCCTGCGGATTTTCTGCCATGCGGGCTACTTAACTCGGTCTCGTAATTGGGCCGTTAAGGGCCCGTATACGTAAAGTGAGAGTGTACCAAACAACCCCGTCTCAAGCGAGTTTTTAGCGCCTAAAACAGGCGGTTTTGAGGCCCCGGCCCCTGTATAATCCTTGGCCCGCATGAGGAGTCTCCATGTCCGATTTTGACACGGTCCTGCACCCCGATTTTCTGGTGCCGATGATGCCTCGCCGCCAGATCCTGACGGGTCACAGCGTGGCCGTTCGCGCAGGACTCATTACCGCGATTTTGCCCACCCCGGACGCGAAGGCTGCCGACGCCAGAGAGCACATTGAACTGCCCGGATGCGCTCTCATGCCGGGGCTCGTCAATCTCCATTGCCATGCCGCCATGTCTTTGCTGAGAGGCTACGCCGACGATCTGTCTCTGATGACCTGGTTACAGCGCTACATCTGGCCGACCGAGAGCCATTTCATCAGCCCGGAGTTTGTGCGCGACGGCTCGGAGCTGGCGATTGCCGATCTATTGATGGGCGGCACCACGACGCTGGCCGATCAGTATTTTTTCCCCGAGGTCACCGCCGAGGCGGTCGATCGCAGCGGTCTGCGCGCCCTGCTCACCTTTCCGGTGATCGATGTCGAAACCGCATGGGCGCGAGACGCTGAATCCTGCATCAATCGGGGCCTAGCGTTGCGCGATCAGTACCGCGATCACGATCGCATCGATGTCGGCTTCGGACCGCACTCTACTTATATGGTGAGTGAGGGAACCCTGAGCAGAGTGGCGATGCTGGCCGAAGAGCTCGACGCCCCCATACAGATCCACCTGCACGAGACTCGCGAAGAGGTGCTGGCCTCAGTGGAACGCTCAGGTGTTCGCCCGATCGATTTCCTCGAACAGGTCGGGCTGCTCGGCCCGCGCACCCAATGCGTGCACATGACGGCGCTGGGTGAGCAAGATATTGAGACGGTGGCCACTCACGGCGCGCACGTGGTGCACTGCCCGCGCTCAAACCTCAAGTTAGGCTCCGGGATTTGCCCGGTCCAGAAGCTCCTCGATCGCGGCATCAATGTGGCCTTGGGTACCGATGGCGCTGCCAGCAATAACCGGTTAAACATGCTGAGCGAACTCCAGACCGCGTCGCTGATTGGCAAGAGCCAGCACGGCGACCCGAAGGCGGTCGACGCCTGGACCGCTCTGGAGATGGCGACGTTACACGGCGCGGCGGCATTGGGACTGCTGGACCAACTGGGCAGTGTTGAAGTGGGCAAAGCCGCTGACCTGATCGCACTGGACCTGTCCGGCCTGCAATACCTGCCGCGGCACGATCTCGCCTCTAGCCTGGTATACGCCACCAGCGGCAACGAGGTGCAGTGGAGCTGGGTGGCAGGAAAACCCCTGGTTCGCGCGGGCGTACTGCAAACACTCGACTACACTGACCTCGCCGCAAGAGCGGGTCGTTGGTCCGAGCAGCTCGGCGCTTTCCGCCAAACACTGGAGTCGTAACACGATGCACCTAGATGACAACGTCGATCGAGATGAAATCGCCAAATTCGAAAAGCTGGCGTCCCGTTGGTGGGACCCCAACAGCGAATTCAAACCGCTCCACGACATCAATCCGTTGCGCGCTGGCTGGATTGACCAGCACGCCGACGTCAAAGGCAAAAACGTGTTGGATGTGGGCTGCGGTGGCGGGCTGCTCTGCGAGGCAATGGCACACCGCGGGGCCACAGTCACTGGCATCGATATGGGTGAGGCACCGTTAGCCGTGGCGCGACTCCATCAGTTGGAGAGCGGTGTTGAGGTCGACTATCGGCAGAGCACCGCCGAGGCAATGGCAGCTGAGCAGCAAGGTACCTTCGAGGTGGTCACCTGTCTCGAGATGCTGGAGCATGTGCCCGACCCCTCCACCGTGATTCAAGCCTGCGCCGACCTGTGCCAGCCGGGTGGCGATCTATTCTTCTCCACCATCAACCGCAACCCCAAGTCATTCCTTTTCGCCATTGTGGGCGCTGAGTACATTTTGAACCTGCTGCCCCGTGGCACCCACGAATACGACAAATTGATCAAGCCATCAGAGCTGGCGCGCTGGATCCGTGAAGCGGGGCTCGACATGCAGGAAATGATGGGCATGACCTACAACCCGCTTACCAAGCGTTACCGACTGACGCCAGGTGATGTGTCGGTCAACTATCTGATTCGGGCAAAAAAACCGTGACATCACCCACAGTGAGCGCTGTGCTGTTTGACCTCGACGGCACCCTGATCGATACCGCTCCCGAGTTTATTCAGATTGGCCTGCAGCTCCGTGCTGAGGCGGGTCTTGCACCGATCGATCCCGAGACTATTTGGCATAGCGTGTCCAATGGCGCTATCGGCATGGTGCAGGCTGCACTTGAGATGTCTGCCGACGATCCGGCTTTTGAGCGCTGGCGGCAGCGATTCCTGACCTTGTATGAGACCGATCTGGGCAATCTCAGCCACCCTTACCCCGGGCTACCGGAACTGGTTGCCGATCTGCACAAAGCTGGGATCGCCTGGGGGGTTGTCACCAACAAACTGTCGCGATTTGCGCTCCCGCTGATGAACAAGATGTCGTTTGATCCCGCAGCGGGTGCCATCGTGACGCCGGATCACGTCGAGCTGCCCAAGCCTGACCCGGAATCGATTTTGCTCGCCTGCGAACAGTTAGCCTGCGAGCCCACCGACACCCTGTTTATTGGAGATCACCTGAGGGACATTGAAGCAGGTCGGGGCGCGGGATGCTTCACGATTGCGGCGGCCTACGGCTATCTGGCCCCCGGCGAGGCTGCCAGTAGCTGGCAAGCAGACGCGGTGGCCGAGAATAGTCGTGAACTGGCCGAGATGATCTCGGGGATGGTCTGATGAGTTTCGTACCCGATGGGTGGCAAGCCTCCAGCAACGAGCTGGGGGGTAAAACAATACTGATTACCGGGGCCAACCGTGGTATCGGTGAGGCCGTCGCGCTCAGCTGCGCCCAACATGGCGCCGAGGTACTGCTCCTGGGTCGCGACGAAGCGGCCTTGGCGCGAGTTTATGACCAGATTGTCGATCTGGGGTGCCCGACGCCGGGCATCATTCCACTGGATCTCACCACCCGCGACCCTTCTCTTTACGACGCGCTGGCAGATGAACTCTCCGGAGCCAACGTGGCGATCGACGGGCTAGTGCACAACGCCAGTGTGCTCGGTGAGCGTCGCGCGTTGGCACAAACCTCACCAGCAAGCTGGGACGAGGTCCTGCAGGTCAACATCACCTCTGTGTTTCTGCTCACGCGCGCACTGATGCCACTGCTCGAAACAGCCTCGGCCGCCTCGGTTGTGCTCACAAGCTCTGGGGTGGGGAGAAGAGGTAAAGCCTATTGGGGTGCCTACGCGGTGTCGAAATTTGCCACCGAGGGCTATATGCAGGTGCTTGCCGATGAGTTGGGCGCGACCAGCTCCGTTCGCGTAAACAGCTTGAATCCGGGAGCGGTCAACACGGGGATGCGCAGAGCGGCCTATCCCGGAGAACCCCCGGATACCAACCCGATGCCCGACGCGTTGACTGACCGGTGGCTTTATCTGCTGAGCGATGCCAGTCGTGAGCTCAACGGACAGGCTTTAAGCGCGCAGAGCTAGAGCGCTCACTCGCCGCGTCGGCTCCGACGTACCGCCACCCGCTGTCCTTTCTTGGCAAACCGCTGTCGACGCTCCAGGTCCTTTTTGGATAATGACGCCACTTCTTTTGCGGGCAGGCCGGCCATCTGATAGATCACGTCTACGTCCCGCTGCGGCAACTCCAGCCACTGCCCCTTTTTGAGCTTCGATGGCAGGAACACATCACCATAGCGGACGCGCTTCAACCGCGACACGGTGGTTCCCTGTGATTCCCACAGGCGGCGGACCTCACGATTGCGCCCCTCCATCAGCACAACATAGAAGAAGCGATTGATGCCGTCACCGCCACCTTCCTGAATGTCAGAAAATCGTGCCGGGCCGTCATCGAGCTCTATGCCGTCTTTTAACCGCTCGAGCATGGGCTCATCGACCCGTCCCATGACGCGGACAAGGTACTCCCGCTCAATCGCATTGGAGGGGTGCATCAGTGCATTGGCCAGCCCCCCGTCTGTGGTAAACAGCAGCACACCGGAGGTATTGAAATCGAGGCGTCCTACTGAAATCCATCGGCCACTCTTCAGTTTGGGCAGACGCTCGAACACCGTTTTACGGCCCTGGGGATCGTCCCGGGAGCATACCTCTCTGACTGGCTTGTGATAGAGAAGCACACGTGTCTGCTCCGAAGCTTCCACCTCTAGCGGTTTGCCATCCAAGCGCAAGGACTGCCCAGCACGAATGCGATCGCCCAAGGTAGCCACGCTGCCATCTACGGTGACGCGGCCCTCTTCAATCCAGCGCTCCATCTCGCGCCGCGAACCCAGACCCAGATTCGCCAACACCTTCTGCAGTTTCTGGCCTTTGTCTTCGGCGATCAACTCTGGGGAATCAGTCTGTGCGGCTGTCTTGCTGGGCATCGTCTGCGTCTTCTAATTCCGGCTGCTCGCCATCAGGCGTTGCGGCGTCTTCCATTGCTGTTTCGGACTGAGAGGCTTCGCCTCCCTCATCAGGCTCAGCATCAGCGTCGGAGGTCTGCTCGGGTAATTCGAGCCCCAGTTCGCCAGACAGGTTATCGAGTTCCTTGATCTCTGCCAGCGGTGGCAACTGGTCCAGTGATTTCAGGTTGAAGTAGTCGAGAAACTGTCGGGTCGTTGCGTACATCGCGGGTCGGCCCGGGACGTCACGGTGCCCCACCACCCGCACCCATTCGCGTTCCAGTAGGGTTTTGATGATGTTGGTGCTCACGGCAACGCCGCGAATTTCCTCAATTTCGCCTCGCGTTATCGGCTGACGGTATGCAATGAGAGACAGCGTCTCCATGAGTGCTCGCGAATAGCGGGCGGGACGCTCCTGCCAGAGCCGCCCTACCCAGGTCGCCAGGTCCTGTCGCACCTGGAATCGATATCCTGAGGCCACCTGCACCAACTCGTAGCCCCGGTCTTCGCAACGCTCTTCAACCGACTGGATCGCCGCGCGAATCTCTTCCTTGGAAGGACGATCGTTCTCCTCGAACAAGAGCGCCATACGCTGCACGGATAAAGGCTCACCTGCCGCCAGCAGCGCACCTTCCAAAATCTGCACCAAGCCCGCTTCCATGTTCACTCCGATTTCGCTTTGATGTGGATAGAGCCAAAGCCCTCTGTCTGAACCAGCTCGATCAGGGACTCTTTCATGAGTTCCATCAGCGCGAGGAAGGTCACGACGACACCCAGGCGACCCTCCTCAGGCTTAAACAGGGAGACAAAGGGCACAAACCCACCCTGCGCGAGGGTTTCCAACACTTGAGACATCCGCTCCCGGGTGGATAGCGACTCCATCTGTATCTGATGACTGGCATACATCTCCGCCTGTCGCAGTACCTCTCCAAGTGCCAGCAGCACCTCCCGCATATCTACCTCGGGCAGCGGTCGCTCGAGATGCAGATCTGGTGGCGCGGCAGAGGCCTGCCACAGCTCTCGCTCCAGACGTGGCATCGACTCAAGATCCTCCGCCGCCTTTTTAAAGCGTTCGTACTCCTGCAGACGGCGCACGAGGTTGGCCCGGGGGTCCTCTTCATCGTCTTCGACCTCGCCAGAGCGCGGCAACAACATACGCGACTTGATCTCAGCCAACATCGCCGCCATCAGCAGGTACTCGGCTGCCAATTCAAACTGCATCGCATCCATCAACTCGACATAGCGCATGTATTGCTCGGTGATCTGCGCAACATCGATATCAAGAATGTCGAGGTTCTGGCGACGAATCAGATATAGCAGCAGATCAAGTGGCCCCTCGAAGGCGTCGAGGAACACCTCAAGCGCCTGCGGAGGGATGTACAGATCTTTGGGGAGTTCTGTGACCGCTTCCCCCCGAACCATCGCAAAAGGCATCTCGCCTTGCTCTGGCCGGAGTGCGGGCATACCAGTATCTGCCGCGGGGTTTTCGGGCTCGCTTGCGGCGCCCTCCTCCGGGGCGTTTTCAGCAGGATTCGTCACAGGGAAATTATACCCTCAGGCGGCCTCAAAGTCGCTGACGTCACCGACGCCGCGACGCAAAATGAGCGGCGCGGGGCCGGTCAAATCAACCACACTTGTCGCCTCTAGCCCGCAGAAACCGCCATCGATAACCAGGTCCACTTCATGCTCGAGCTGATCACGGATGTCATACGGGTCGGTCATGGGGTATTCATCCCCCGGGAGCGCCAGCGTCGCGCTCATCAGCGGCTCATCAAGCGCATGCAGGAGCGCCTGAGGAATCGGATGATCGGGCACCCTGAGACCAATCGTCTTGCGCTTCGGTTGCACAAGCCTTTTGGGCACATCCCGCGTCGCCTCCAGTATGAACGTGTAGGGACCGGGGGTGGCATAACGCAGCAATCGATAGGCGGTATTGTCTACCCGGGCATAAGTGCCCAACTCAGACAAGTCGCGGCACACCAGCGTGAAATTATGGTCATCTCGCAAAGCACGGATCCGCCGGATGCGCTCCATGGCCTTCTTGTCTCCCAACTGACAGCCCAGCGCATAAGCAGAATCCGTGGGATACACCACGACACCGCCACGCTGAATGATGTCAACCGCCTGCTGTATCAGACGAGCCTGTGGTGTCTCGGGGTGGATGGCAAAAAATTGGCTCACAGTTGTTCCCAGACCCCCATGCCCTCAGGAATCTGAGCGATCTCGACGCCCAGCCCTGCACCGTAGGGTGAATCTCGGTGGAAGTCTGATCCAACAGACACGCGCAAGTCGCGCTCTCGGACCAATCGCCACAGGGTATCCGTGTCACCCGGTCGTGGCCGACCATTAATGACCTCCAGGGCCACTCCGCCAGCGTCACGGAACGTATCCGTAAGAGCGCGGAGCCGGGTCGCCGTCATTTTATAATCTAGGGGGTGAGCCAATACCGCGAGGCCTCCAGCAGCGGTAATCGCCGCCACGGTGTCATCCAGCGCCGGCCACAGCATAGAGATATCTCCCGGCTTGCCGCGACCCAGAAACCGCTTGAACGCCATTTCCTCGCTCTCAACGTGTCCCGCCAGCACCATCCAGCGGGCGAAATGTGGCCGACCTATCTGTGCGCCCTCTGCGACCGCCATCGCACCCGCCAACGCTCCGGGCATGCCGCTGCGATCCAGCTTGTGTGCGATTTTTTCGGCGCGCTGGCGGCGGGCTTTGTCCAAGCTCTCGAGGTGGCAAGTCATGGCAGGGGCAGCCGGATCAAAACCCAGTCCGACAATGTGGATGCCTACCCGACCCCATTGGCATGAGAGCTCGACGCCACTGATCAATTCGATCGTCGATGGTACCGACTGGCAGACGCTCAGATACCCGGCGATGGTGTCGTGATCAGTGATCGCCATACGACGGACACCCTCGCGGGCGGCGCGATCAACCAAATCATGCGGGCTCAGGGCGCCATCAGAAGCGGCACTATGTGTGTGGAAGTCGATCACGGCAATCTCTACACTGCTACCCGGACTGGGTGGTTCGCCACCACAATGGCAGGAAAAAGAGGCGACGGCGTGGGCAGATTGTCTACCATTCACAGGTCAATAGCGAGCCAAGGCCCCTAACCGAACGCGACTATGAAGCAGTTCCTCGAATTCATACCAGTAGCCCTGTTCATCGGCGTCTATTTCTTTTTGAACGGTGAAACGGTCAGCATGGGTGGGTGGTTTCACACCTTTGATGGCATCTACAGTGCGACCGCCGTGCTGATGATGAGCACGGCCGCTTGTTGGGTCATCGCCTCAATAATCCAGAGAGGAAATGATCGGCGCCTGATGTGGATGACCCTGCTGATTGTCCCTTTGGGTGCGGCAACGCTGATTCTCAGAGATCCAGTCTTCATCCAATGGAAGCCCACCGTCTTCAACTGGGGGCTGGCCGTGATCGTACTCGGCTTTCTGGTGCTCGGTAAGCGCACATCAATTGAGCGGATAATGGGCAATCAGATCACACTGCCACGCAAAATATGGGTCCGTATCAATCTGGTGTGGTTTGCCAACTTCACGATTGTCGGTGCGGCCAATCTCTACGTTGCGTTCAACTACGACGAGGCTTTCTGGATGCTTTACAAATTGTACTCTGGTTTCGGCTTCGCACTGATTGCAGGCGTGCTGACCTGCGTGATCGCACTGCCTTATTTGAAGACCGATGCCCTAGACGGAGACTCCCGGCCGACGGGAGGTTCACTATGAAGTCCGATACCAAACCAACTACTTACAATATGTCCCGCGGCATGGCGCTGGTAATACTGCTGTCGCTAACTGTCGGCGACGTTTTTGCGCAAGAGACGCAATACATCAGCGATATGGTATTGGTGCCGGTTCGCAGCGGCGCGGGATCACAGTTTCGCATCGTCAATCGCGGACTGCCATCGGGCACCGCGCTGCTTGTATATGCACAAAGCGACGACGGCGAGTGGACGGAAGTCGAAACCCGTGGCGGGACGCGTGGCTGGATTCCGACACAGTATTTGCAAGAGGAGCCACCGGCTGGATTATTGATCAACGATATGCGGCTGGAGCTCGAGCAGGTGCGGGGCGAGCGTGATCGCGTTGTCAGCCAGCTAAATCAAAGCTCGAGCGAGGTGAATGAAGCCGACGAGACCATTGTCAGTTTGACCACACGACTGGAAAGCACCGAAGCAGAGCTGACAGAGGTCAAACGCGTCTCTGCTGCGGCACTGGATCTCGACCTGATGAATCAGCAACTGGTCGCCGAGCTCGAGTCCGAGAGGTCGGATGCGGATCTGCTACGGTTGGAAAACGTGAGGCTGCGAGAACGCATCGCCAATAACCAAATCATGGATGGGGCCCTTGCCGTGCTGTTGGGCGTCATTCTGGCTGTGGTTGCACCCAGACTGTGGCCAAAGAAGAAACGCCAGGACGGCTGGTCATGACGGAGATGAACATGAGAAACATGACAAACCTTTTACCCGGACTAATCGGCTGCGTGCTAACGGCAATCCTGAGCGCCTCCATAAGCGCGGTGCACGCTGAGTCGGCTGACTCAGCGGAGAATCCCCGGGTACTCATGAAAACCACCGATGGCGATATCACGATCGAGTTATATGCAGATAAGTCACCGGTTACCGTAGAGAACTTCCTGCGCTACGCGGACGATGGTCACTACGACGGTACAGTTTTTCACCGCGTGATCTCCAACTTCATGATCCAAGGAGGCGGTTTCGACGCCGAGCTCAAGGAAAAAGAGACTCGGAGCCCCATCGTGAATGAATCTAAAAACAAACTGCACAACACGCGCGGCACGCTGGCAATGGCGCGCACCAGCGACCCGGACTCCGCTGCCGCACAGTTTTTTATTAATCAACGCAGCAATCTGCGGCTGGACTGGTCAGGTGGTAAAGACGGCTACACCGTTTTCGGAGAGGTGATCGACGGGATGCAGGTTGTTGACATCATCTCGCTGGCCGACACCGGTTCGGCACAGGCGCAAACAACGCGTGGCCCCACCGTTTTCCAGGACGTGCCGGTGCAGCCCATCGTGATTCTATCCGTCACACGAGTGACCCAGTGATTCAACTCAGCATCAATCTCAACAAGATTGCGCTGATACGGAACGCTCGAGACACCCGGCATCCGGACCCCAGCGAGTTCGCAGCCGACGTTATTCGCGCCGGCGCCCACGGGGTGACGGTTCACCCACGGCCGGATCAGCGCCATATTCGCGCCGATGACTGTGTGGCGCTGGGTGAGACCTCACT
The DNA here is from genome assembly GCA_016778085.1 of Luminiphilus sp. Lineage (GTDB taxonomy): Bacteria > Pseudomonadota > Gammaproteobacteria > Pseudomonadales > Halieaceae > Luminiphilus. The sequence goes on from JADHQF010000008.1 coordinate 21,282, forward strand.
CGGGTTCAATCCGGACAAGGCCTCTGGGCAAAGCGCCCCCGCCGGCGTCGAATTCAATATAGAGGGCAACCCATTCGCTGCGGCGCAGCCCTCAAGCCGCGCAGGCGTCAGCGCTTATCCGGGCTTTCTGCAACTCATTGAGGCCGTGCGGCCAGATCAAGTGACGCTGGTGCCCGATGCGGATGATCAGCTGACCTCGGACCACGGTTTCGATATCGCCCGCGACGGGGAGCGCCTCGCCCCGGTGATTGAAAAACTGAAGTCACTGGGATGCCGCGTCAGTCTCTTCATGGACCCCGAGCCCTCGCAGATTGAGCGTATCCCGGCGCTGGGCGCCGACCGGATCGAGCTCTATACCGAAAGCTATGCCCGAGCCCACGAGCGAGGCGAGTATGAAGCCGTACTCGCGCAGTTTCAGGAGGCGGCTGCTGCAGCTGTCGCCAGCGGACTGGGTATTAATGCGGGGCATGATCTGAATTTGAATAATCTGCGGGATTTCCGGATCCCCAACCTGCTCGAAGTCTCGATCGGCCATGCTTTTACTATTGATGCGTTGCGTTGGGGCATTCCGGAGACCGTGCGTCGCTATCTTGCGACGCTGAGCGCGCTATAGCGCCGAGACGCCTTTGGCCGCAGTCAATTCATCTGCTGACGACACACCGCCCTATCAGGTGCCTCACTCGCAGGAGTCGATCAAGCTGCTATTTCGCGACCCTCACCTGCTCATTGTCGACAAACCGACCTTACTGCTGAGCGTACCCGGTCGCCATCCACTGAACCACGACTGCCTGCTCAATCGACTCAGCATCCGCTATCCGGGCGTCTCCGCCGTCCATCGCCTGGACCTCGATACCTCGGGTGTGATGGTCGTTCCGCGTCACCGCGAGGCACTGTCGCGGCTCGCGCGTCAGTTTCAGGAACGGCGGATTGATAAAACCTACATCGCGCGCGTCGCAGGTCACGTTGCCGAGGACGTCGGTGAATGCGATCTGCCACTCATCGCCGACTGGCACAACAGACCGAGACAAAAAGTTTGTTTTGAAACAGGAAAACAGGCGTTAACGCGCTGGAGAGTACTGAGTCGCGATCACGACAGCTCGCTGTTGGCGCTCACCCCCGTGACCGGTCGATCGCATCAGCTGCGGATCCATATGAGAGAGATAGGACACCCTATTTTGGGCTGCGATTTCTATGCGCCCGAGGCGGTACTGAGTGCGGCCCCTCGACTGTTATTGCACGCAACATCGCTGCGATTCACTCATCCGCTATCCGGAGAGGTGCTGACCGCCCACTCGCCGGAACCTACCGCCTTCTACCAACTTTAAGTTCCCATTCCGAGGTTTTGGCGAGATGCATTACCATGCGCTCTCGCGTTATCCGGAGAGCGACGTGGTCCTTGTCAACCAAGCGGGTCAGGAAAAAGTCATCGTGGTCAAACCTAACCACTCTGCGACCTGGCGCCATAACCTGTGGCTGCTCGCCGCGCTGGCTGTGCCGTCGCTGGGCGCGGGTATTGCCTTCGCGCTTCTGGGCGCCTGGCCCATATTGCCGCTGGCAGGCCTTGAGCTGACCGCACTGGGGGGCGCCTTGTACTGGGTCAACTGGAAGCTCGAGTATCGGCATGTGATACGCCTGACAGATGAACTCATCACAATTGATAAAGGTTATTTCGCGCCAAAACGCAGCTGGCGCTTTGCCCGAGACGAGTCGTCCCTGCGCGTGGTACCTGAGGCTCATCATTGGCAGGGTCCAGAACTGTCGGTGCACGACCGTCTCTCCGAAACCCGGGTCGGTGACTTTCTTAACCGCGAGGAAACACTGCAATTATTGAGTCTGCTGCGGGCAGAACTGCGTATTCGCACCCACAGCAGCGATAGTTCGATCAAGGCGTGAAACGATGACGCATTCCGATGCAGGCAGTGCAACCACCGAGGGCGGCGAAAAAGTCGGCTTCATTTCGTTGGGTTGTCCCAAAGCGCTGGTCGACTCCGAACGCATCCTGACCCAACTTCGGATAGAGGGATACGAAATCACCCCTCACTACGAAGACGCGGGGGTAGTCATCGTCAACACCTGCGGGTTTATCGATGCCGCCAAGGAGGAGAGCCTGGAGGCGATTGGCGAAGCGATCAGCGAGAATGGTCGGGTGCTGGTCACTGGCTGCATGGGTCGCGGCGAAGACGCTAAAACCATTCGCGCCCGGCACCCCAAGGTGCTGGGCATCAGCGGACCGGCCGCCTATGAGGAAGTGTTGGGGACGGTGCGAGAAGTGTTGCCGCACCGTCATCAGCCCGACCCGCTGGTCGATCTTATTCCGGCACAAGGCGTCAAACTGACACCGCGACACTATGCCTATCTCAAGATCAGCGAGGGCTGTAACCACCGCTGCCGCTTCTGCATCATCCCCAGCATCCGCGGAGACCTAGTCAGTCGTCCCATTGGCTCGGTGATGGATGAGGCCGAAGGCTTAGCACGGGCTGGCGTGCGCGAGCTGCTGGTCGTATCCCAGGATACAAGCGCTTACGGCGTGGACCTCAAATATCAGACCGACTTTTGGCAGGGCCGGCCACTGAAATCGAATCTGGAGAGCCTGGCCTCCGGGCTGTCAGAGCTAGGAATCTGGGTTCGTCTGCACTACGTGTATCCCTACCCCCATGTTGATGCGCTGATTCCCATGATGGCCGAGGGCAAGCTGCTCCCCTATATCGATATGCCGCTCCAGCACGGCGCTCAAAGCGTGTTGCAACGCATGAAGCGGCCCGCAGCCACAGAAAAAACCCTCGATCGCATCGCACGTTGGCGCGATCTATGCCCGGATCTGACAATCCGCTCCACTTTTATCGTCGGTTACCCCGGGGAGACCGAGGCGGAGTTCGAGACACTTCTCCAATTTATCGAAACAGCGCAGCTGGATCGTGTTGGCTGCTTCCAATACTCGGCCGTTAAAGGCGCCGAAGCGAACGAGCTGCCCGACCCCGTGCCTGAAGAGATTAAAGCGGATCGCTGGGAGCAGTTCATGGCGCTCCAGCAGTCGATCAGCGCCAGCAAGCTCCAGCGCAAAGTGGGTACGACGCAACAGATTCTGATCGACACGGTATCGGACGAGGGATCAACGGGTCGGACGCGAGCTGACGCACCCGAGATCGATGGCGTGGTGCATCTGCCGGGTGTGACCGAATTTCAGCCGGGCGAGCTGGTGGAGGCTGAGATTACCGATGCCGATGAATACGACCTATGGGTGTCATGAACGTCGCTAGTCATCCATGAATATTATTTTGCTCGCGCCCGAGGACTGGCTCGACGAGAACACAGTGTGCCTAGACGACCGTCGTCACGAGCACATCCGCGGCATCCTCAAGGCGCAGATGGGTGACTCCTTGCGAGTAGGGTTGCTGGGTGGGCTGAGAGGCAGCGGTACAGTCGTCAAACTGTCTGACGATGACACCCACCTTCAGGTCGATTTGGTTGATCCTCCCCTGCCGCGGCACCCCTGTGACCTGATCCTGGCGCTCCCGCGGCCGAAAATGCTGCGCAGGGTATTCCGGACGGCAGCTGAAATGGGGGTCGCTCACCTTTACTTGATCAACAGCGCTCGCGTGGAGAAAAGTTACTGGCAGAGTCCACTCTTGCGACCTGATCGCGTCGACGCGGCATTTGCCGCCGGGCTAGAGCGCGCAGGGGATACCGTATTGCCGCAGGTTCATCTGCACCCGCGCTTCAAACCGTTTATTGAGGATCAGCTACCGGAACTCATCGGATCGAGAGCGTGTTGGATCGCGCACCCCGGTGCACCCGAGGCGCTGGCAACTCAGTCAGGAGAAGGGCTGATCATGCTGGGCCCAGAGGGCGGTTTTATTCCTTACGAGGTCGAACTGGCGCAGTCTATGGGAGCCCAAACTGTGCGTTTAAGCGACCGGATACTGAGCGTTGATACGGCGGTCACCGCTGCGTTGAGCCAATCTGCTCGCGCGCGCTAGTGCCCTGCTTGTGATGCGACGCCCGTTGAGATCGGACACACGACACCGGTCCCACCCATGCCGCAATATCCGGCCGGATTTTTATGCAGATACTGCTGATGGTAGTCCTCGGCAAAATAAAACGTCGGGGCGGGCAGGATTTCTGTGGTGATGTCGCCGTAGCCCGCTGAAGTCAACGCGGGCTGATAGGCGTCGAGGCTGGCCCGCGCTGCGGTCTGTTGTGCGTCGCCGCAGTAATAAATACCCGAACGATACTGGGTACCCCAGTCATTGCCCTGACGCATACCCTGGGTGGGATCGTGGTTTTCCCAAAAAACCCCGAGGAGCGTTTCGTACCTGACGTCTGCAGGATCGAAAACCACCAGCACGACCTCATTGTGTCCGGTCTGGCCGCTACACACTTCTTTGTAAGTCGGGTTTGGTGTCTGACCTCCGGCGTAGCCGACCGCAGTGGTAACGACCCCGGGAATCTGCCAAAACAGACGCTCTACGCCCCAAAAGCAGCCCATACCAAACAGCGCCTGCTCGAGGTGCGCCGCGTAAGGCGGTAGCAACGGCACCTCCAATACGGCATGCCGATCTGTGATCGGCATCGCCTCGGCCCGGCCCGGCAAGGCGCTATCTGCATCTGGTAGCGCGTGCTTCCTGCGAATATCCATCCAATTCATGTGTTTACCTCAATAATCCAGCCAGTGGCGGGTGCTGCCGTATTTTTGTCATAATAACCGGCTATTTTGACGACTGACAGACAATCCCGCCCGGGGAATGAGGCTACACCAGTGGTAGCCGCCCGACAGGAAAACCTGCACACGCAGGTGGCGGTAGAGGAAAACATGATGACACAGACAAAACGTGAACCCTTCAATGCCGGCGACTTCTCAAGCCGCAAACTCATGGAGTTGGTCAGCGGCGATCGCGACGGTAACCGCCTGACACTCGACCGGGAAGCGCTCGACGCAGTGGTCTCCGAGCTGGCAAGCCGACGCCACTATCTTCGCGAGCTCCGTGATCGCGGGCTACTCGCGCCCCGCGCGTCCTAGGGCACTCTCATTCCAAAAGATCTTGACCGCCTCCGCTCGGGCGACGTCGCGACGTTCTTAAGACAAACCCGGGCCATTCAGGCGGTCACACAGCGCCAGGCCCGCCTGATCTTTGCCCTCGACGCCACCGCAAGCCGCGAGCCAACCTGGGCGCAGGCAAAGGCACTGCATAGCGAACTGTTTAGCGCCGCCGCAGAAGCCACCTCGTTGGCGGTTCAGCTCTGCTATTACCGGGGCATGGGCCAGTTCCAGTCTAGCCACTGGCTCACCGAACCGGGCGCGTTACTCGACCAGATGAGCGGCGTGACCTGCGAAGCGGGCATCACGCAGATCAGCACAGTGCTAGAACATGCGCTGGCAGCGGGGTCTGCGTCGCAGCCCATTCGCGCGCTCATCTTCGTCGGTGATGCCTGCGAGGAGGCACCGGAACCCCTATTGTCGCTTGCTGGGCAGTGCGGCATCAAAAAACTGCCGCTATTTCTATTTCAGGAAGGCAACGACGCCACCACCTGCGCCGTCTTCCAGCGCATGGCTCAGATCAGTGGCGGCGCCACCGTGCCGTTTGATGCCAGCAGTGCGGACCATTTGCGACACCTTTTGGGTGCCGTGGCGCGTTTCGCGCGGGGCGGACTGAAAGCACTACGGGACAGCGGCTCTGCAGGCGATCGTCTGCTACTGGAACAGTTGGAAAAAGGACCGTAGCGCTGCACCAAAACCGATATCATTACGCATACGTTGCCTAGTAGACCCACCACACAGGAACCCTCAGTCACGTGCCAAGAATGATTTTGCTTCTCGCCGTCGCCCTGA
>JADHQF010000112.1 GCA_016778085.1 Luminiphilus sp.
AGAACTTGCCCCCGGCGTGCAGGGTGCTCAGGATCACCTCGACCCCGGGCAGCTTTTGTTCGGGGTGCAGATCGACGGGCATGCCGCGCCCGTCATCCGTTACGCTGACAGTGCCATCGCTGTGCAACACAACGTCGATCTGGCTACAGTGCCCCGCCAGCGCCTCGTCAACCGAATTGTCGATGACTTCCTGAGCCAGATGGTTGGGGCGGGTGGTGTCGGTATACATGCCGGGGCGCTTGCGGACCGGCTCCAGACCAGTCAGGACTTCAATAGCGTCAGCGTTGTATTTGGTCATTTTCTAATATAGCTCGTGCAATACGGTTGGCATTTGCGGAGGCTTACTCCTCGGCACAAACCAGCCGGAGTAACAATCCTATTTTTACGCGTAACCCGGCGAGTTCAGGTCAACGGCAAAGGTCTCATCGGTGACCCTGAGTACGGTGGTTTCCCACTGACCTGACTCATGGAGTGTCAGCATACGACATCCCGGCGCCTGCGCGTCCACCTGAAACTCCGCGGAACTGGGCGCAAATTGAACGCAGGTCGACGGTGCAGTCAGACATTGTACGCCGTGATGCATCTGCGCAGAATCCTGATGTACGTGCCCGGAGATCACCACCGCCTTTTCGCCCATAGGCGCCAGACGTTGCAGTGCTTCCTCGGCATTTTCGGCGCCAATCTCATCCAGCCACGCGCAGCCCACTGGCATAAGCGGATGATGGGTCGCCACCAATAATGGTCTGCCCGTTGCCTGCGCACGATCAATCGCCTGCTCCAGCGCCTCGATCTCCGAGCTGGCCAGAAAACCCGCCACGACCCCCTCGTGCTGGGTGTTCAGCATCAGCACGTCCCAGTGCGGCAACTGCAACGTTCGCTTGAAATGTGGCTTCAGCGCATGATCCCCCGACCAGACGGCGTCGTGGTTGCCGGGCAACCAAAAACTGGGCACGCCCAGCGGCGCCAGTGCAGCGCCGAGCCTCGCGTAGGCCTCCTCAGCTTCATCACCAGCCAGATCGCCAGTCAGCAGCAGGGCGTCAATTGGGCCTTGGCTAGCCACCAAGCGGCATACAGCAGCGAGAGATCTGTCGGTATCAATACCGACCAACTGGCCGCCCGCGTCCCGCATCAAGTGGGTGTCAGAAAGCTGCACCAGGCGGCTGGAGGCAGCCGTGCTGAGTGTGGCCACGCCACTGAGCGCGTTCATGGAGAGGGCTGTTCGGGGTCCGGCAAGACAGAATCGACTGACCGGCCATTGTTGAGGCAAAACTCCATCAGCTCGGCCGCGAAGCGGTTCTGCTGAAACTTTTCGTCTCGCTGCAACATATCCGGGTTGGGGTACCGGTACCGGGCCTCGAAACGCCGGGAGGTACTGCAATGCACTACCTCGGCCATTCTGGCATCGTGGTAAAGGCGCAGATCAAAGCAACTGTTAGCCCCAAAGTGAGACAACATGCCTTGGTAGCGCAGTCGCATATCAGTGGTGTAGCGATCACGGGCAGTGACTTCGAGTACGACCGACACTTCACCCGCCTCAAATGCGCATCGGCTTTCCTGCTCATACGCAGGGAAGAGGCGCATCAGCCGATGGTAATTGGCCTCACACTGGGCGTGCAGATCCGACAGGTCAATGTGATAACCCCTCTTCAGTCTGCTGCGTGACCGCACTTGTCTGGTTTTGTCCACCATACCGACAGTGTAGCAAGCCGCTCAGGCCCGGGAACTGCCAAAATGTTGCCGGATTTGACGCCGCAAAAGCCAATGACAGAGTGGTAGACTCGCGTCCCCTTATTGATTCAGGCCCTGAAAAGCCATGCCAAAACTGCATCTTCCCGCTCGCGCCCTGACAGCCGCTGTATTGAGCAGCTCACTGTGTTTTGCAGCGCAGGCCGACACATTGGTAGATATTTATGAGCTCGCACTGGAAAACGACGCCCAGCTGAAGACGCAAATCGCGCAATACAATGCTGATATCGAGCTCGAGAAGCTTGCCTTAGCGCCGCTTTTACCCCAGGCGCGCGCTGGCTACTCATTCAGTGATTCAGAAAACGACTCCACCAGGCCCAACGTCATTTTTAATGATGATCCCTTGAATCCGGGATTTGAGCAGATTGATGTCACGTCGGTCACCGAGACCGAGACCGATGGCTATGACGTCAGCCTGTCGCAGACACTATTTGACCTGTCCGCCTGGTTTGGTTGGCGCGCTGGCAAAGAGCAGACGCAGCAAGCCGAGGCCAATTTGTCTGCGGCACAGCAGGATCTGATTGTCAGGGTGGTGCAGGCCTACTTTGGCGTGTTGCGCGCTCAGGACAACCTGCGAGCCTCCCAAGCTCAGGAACGCGCTTTTGAGCGTCAATTGGAACAGACTCGGCAGCGCTTCGAAGTCGGCTTGATCGCGATTACGGATGTTTATGAAGCCGAGGCCGCGCGTGATCTGGCTCAGGTGAATCGCATTGTTGACGAGAACAATGTGGCGGTCGCCAAGGAGAATCTCTCTGTGCTGACCGGGCAAACACCGGGAGCGCTGTTCGTGCTGGGCGAGGAATTTGACCCGCGCCCGCCCCAGCCTGCCGATCGCGCCGCCTGGGTCGACTTCGCCATGTCGAACAACTACCGCCTCGCCGCGGCTCGATTTGCCGAGGAGGCTGCCAGGCAGAGCGCCACCTCCTCACGCATGGGACACGCTCCGACCGTGTCGGCCAGCTACAGTTATCAGGACAGGGAGACCACCGGTAACATCAGGCAGAACCCGGAAAGCCAGTTCAACTTTCCCCCGGATTCGGAGCAGACCAATGAAACCTGGCAAATCCGCTTTGACCTGCCACTCTCAACGGGCGGCGCGATCAGCGCGAGCCGCCGACGGGCTGCCGAGCAATTCAACGCCGCAAGAGAGTCTCGGATTAATTTGACCCGCAACACGGTGACGCAAGCGCGGTCACTTCACATGACCGTGATGTCGGATGTCTCTCGTGTTGAAGCTCAGAAGCAGTCGATTGTCTCCAGCCAAAGCGCGCTGGATGCGACGCAGGCTGGGTACGAGGTCGGCACGCGTAACATCGTTGACGTGCTCAACGCGCAGAACAAATTGTTCGGCGCGCAGCGGGACTACGCCAACAGCCGCTACGATTTCATCATCAATTCGCTGCGCTTAAAAGAAGTGGCCGGCACGCTCTCTCCAGAAGACATTGCCAGACTGGAAGGCTTCTTATTGCCGCCAGCGGCACCGACTGCTTCGGGTAGCGAATAATTAAGGTAAGTGGGCCGCCAAAACGGCCCACTGCCGCTCCACCACACCTTCTTGCGCTGACTGGTACGCTCCCGCGCGCTCACCCATAGCAGTGATCTGCTCGGTGTCGGCCTGCCCGCCCAGGCAATCAAGCACCGCTGTCGCCAACGTGCCCGCTTCCACCTCTAACGCTGCGTTAGCCTCGAGCAGGTCTCGATAAATACCGGAGAAATTGAACGTATGGGGGCCCGAGATGATGGGTAGGCACCAGGCCGCAGCCTCCAGTGGGTTGTGGCCACCATGGGGTATCAGGCTGCCACCGACAAAGACGGCATCAGCACATCCCGTGAGCGCGCCGAGGTGACCCAGCGTATCGACCACCAGCACATCGTCTTGGTGGGTGAGCGAGGCGCCCGTGGCGCCCTCCCCTGCGTCATCTGTGTCGCCCTCACTGCGCAGATAGGCGCTATGGCGCACCACTTGATACTGACGCATCGCGGGCATACCCAAAATACCGGGTACCCGGTCGGGGTGACGGGGCGCAAGCATCAATAGCGCATTGCCGTGCTCCGCCTTGAGTCGCGCAAAGGCCTCAAGCACGGGTTCTTCCTCACCAGGGTGCGTGCTGGCTGCAAGCCAGACGGGGCGGTCGAAAGCGCTCGTTCCAAATTGAAGTCGCTCCTGCTCATTAGCCTCGCGCAACGCATTGCGGTCTAGTGCAAACTTCAAACTACCGGTCACGATGACCGCCTCATCAGCCGCGCCGAGCGAGCGCAGACGACTTGCGTCCGACTCCGTTTGCGCCGCAACCCTTCCCAAGTGACCCAGCGTTTGCCGCGTTAACCCAGCGACACGTGCATAACGCCTCGCAGATCTCTCAGACAGCCGCGCATTAAGCAGGACCATGGGCACACCTCTAGCAGCAGCATGTGTCAGGAGATTCGGCCAGATTTCAGTCTCGACCAGCACACCCAGCGCAGGCTGCCAGTGCATAAGGAAACGTCTGGCGGCGCCCGGTGTATCAAAAGGTGCCCAACACCATTCCACGCGGCTACCAAACTTCTGCTTTACCTGCTCGGCACCGGTCGGCGTAGTGGATGTCAGCAGCACTGTCAGGTCAGGTCGCTCGGCCAAGAGTCTCTGCACGATAGGCGCAATGGCCAAGGTCTCACCTACCGAAACGGCATGTATCCAAACCCGCTCCCCCGAGCGGGGCGGCCGATGCCGGCCATAGATGCCTAGCCGGCGCCAGATCTCGCTGCGATACCCACTGTGTCTGCGACTGCGCCAGAGCAAGCGAACCAGCAGAACCGGCACGGCTAGGCGTATCACCAGAGAATAAAGTCGGCGGTTGATTGGCAAGGGTCGAGGCTTCCGTACGCTCAAGACAATCGTATACTCATAAGCTGATCACGCGGAGCGTATCATGCCCGAGTCCAGCGCTAAGATTGCACCTGAACCCCCCGGGGCAGACGTGCGCGGGTTTCTCCCTGACGATGAAGGCCGGCACTTATTCAGCTGGGCGGACCAAGCAGCACACGTTGGCCCTCTCTTTGAGGTCGGCAGCTACTGCGGGCGATCCACGATCTGGCTGGGGCAAGCGGCTAAAGCTCACAAAACCGTGGTTTTCGCCCTCGATCATCATCGTGGGTCAGAAGAGCATCAACCCGGGGAAAGTCACCACGATGAAGCGCTGGTCGACGCGCACGGGCAGTTCGACAGCTTTAGCGAGTTTCGGCGCAATATCGTCGCGGCAGATCTGGGGGAGACCGTTATCCCGCTTGTGGCGAGTAGCGGTGCCGTGGCACCTCACTGGCGGATTGGTCTGGGGATGGTCTTCATCGATGGTGGGCACAGCCTGAATGCGGCGCTGACCGACTATCGTGCCTGGGCGCCCCACCTTCTACCCGGTGGCATCCTGGCGATTCACGACGTATTTCCTGATCCTGCTGACGGGGGACAGGCGCCTTTTACCATCTGGCAACTGGCGACCCAGTCCGGTTTGTTTGAACCACTGGGGACTCACGGCACTTTGAGAGGGCTGCGACGTCTCATATCGTGACGCGGCACCCAAGTCGGCCGCCGGTGCAGAGTAATCACCACTGTTTGCTAGCGCTGCCAGCGAACATCTGTTCAGCCATCGACGGCGGACGAGAGAAACAGTCTGCTGGCCGCGGTGTGGTGGGTCAAAGCGTCCACCGCGAGTAATACCGCTCCCGCCGTCCAAGTGGGTTTCTCTTTTGGCCACAGTACCCGCTCGGCAAACTGGTAGCCGGTCCACCACGCGCCGTCCACATCACGCCACTGAGTGAGCCAGCTGAACAATTCGGCGGCCTGCTCTCGCTCGCCTGCGGCAAGCAGCGCCAGCGTCAGTTCACAGGATTCAGCGACCGTTGCCCAAGGCTGATGATTCTCGCAGCGGCAGCCAATGCCCGGCTCCACAAATTCAGTCCAGCGTTGCACCAGCCGGTCTTTCGCCTGCTCACCAACGACCAACCCGCCCAAAATGGGGTAGAACCAATCCATGGCGTATCGAGATTTACTCTCCCAGGTACGGTCGAAACGCTCAGGGCGATGCCTAACTGCGTCTCCGAGACTCGAGCGCGCAGCCCGCCATTCTGCAGCCGGCGCATCGAGTTGATCTGCTATCAGAATGGCGCACTCGAGAGATTTATAGATCGAGCTACAGCCGGTCAACAGGGCATCTCCCAGCGGAGCGCCGCTCGGGTCAACAGCCCAATCGATTTCACCGTCGGGGCTCTGATAGCGCAGCACAAAGTTGATGGCTTTTGACACAACAGGAAAGCACCGCGCTAAAAAACCGGTGTCCTGAGTAATCAAAAAGTGGTGCCACACTCCCGTTGCGATATAAGCGACATAGTTGGTCTCGCGGCGGTCAACGCTCATATC
>JADHQF010000113.1 GCA_016778085.1 Luminiphilus sp.
TGTCGCCAAAAAAGAGCGTCAGCAGACCGGCCCCGGCCAGGTAAGGGCCGAATGGTATGGGGGTGTCGCGGCCCTGACGCCGTGCAATCAGGATGGCAATGCCCAGCGCTGCGCCAACAAACGAAGACAGCAGAATCATTAGCGGCACCGCCTGCCAACCAAACCAGGCGCCGAGTGCGCCGAGCAGCTTGAAGTCGCCGTAGCCCATGCCCTCTTTCCCCGTGACAAGCTTGAATAGCCAGTAAACACTCCACAGCGAGCCGTAACCCAGCATGGCACCCATCACTGCTGAGGGGAGCGGGGTCCACACAGCGAACAGATTAACGCCTAAGCCGAGCCACAATAGTGGCAGGGTCATGCTGTCGGGCAGCAACTGGGTGTCCATATCGATGCCGGTCAGCGCAATCAACACCCAGATCAAAACTAGCGCAGTGATGGCCTCGGGACCAAAACCAAAATGCCACGCTGCGCATCCTGATAGCAATCCGGTGACCAGCTCGACAAAGGGGTAGCGCGCCGAGATGCGCATAAGGCATTGCGCGCATTGACCCCGTAATAACAGCCAGCTGATGACCGGTATGTTTTGCCAGGGCTTGATGGGGGTGCCACAACCCGGGCACTGGGAGCCCGGGTAAGACAGTGTGAGCGAGGGCTCATCGGACAGCGGTTGGTCGAGTAGTTCACAGCACTCACGGCGCCAGCCCTGCTCCATCATTTTTGGTAACCGCAGGATCACCACGTTAAGAAAGCTGCCCACAATCAGTCCCAACGCTGTGCAGGTCAGGGTAAAGAAAACCGGGTCGTGAAGGGCCGTGAGCATGCTAAATCGAATCGTGTGACAAGGTCAGATGACCGAGCCGAGCATAAAGATCGGCAGATACATGGCGATCATAAGCCCGCCAACCAGTACGCCCAGTATCGACATGATCATCGGCTCCATCAACGAGCTCAGGCTGTCTACCGCATTGTCGACTGCCGCCTCATAGTGGTCGGCGACCTTACCCAGCATGTCATCAAGCGAGCCCGACTCTTCACCGATGGCAGTCATCTGCAACAGCATGGTGGGGAACAGGCCGGTAGTGCGGATCGAGATCGCGAGTGCAGTACCCGACGTCACATCATCCCGAATGTGACGGATGCCCTGGGCGTAGATGGCGTTGCCCGCGGCGCCGGCGGTAGATTCCAGTGCATCCGGTAGGGGCACCCCTGCCGCGAAGGTTGTTGACAGCGTCCGTGAGAAGCGGGCGATCACGGCGTCATGCACCACTGAGCCGATAATCGGCAACTTGAGCGCCACAGCGTCAATCCCGTCGGCAAAGCGCTTCGAGCGGCGCTTGGCTTGCGAAAACACGTAACCTGCGGCAAAAAAACCGAGCAACATAATGAACCACCAACTTTGCACCCACTCTGAAATGCGCAGCACAAAGAGCGTGAAGCCCGGCAGATCGGAGCCGAAGCTCTGGAAGGTTTCCGCGAATTGGGGCACCACTTTCACCAGCAGAATGCCGGTCACCACGATCGCCACCACAATGACCGCAATCGGGTAAGTCAGCGCTTTTTTGATCTTGGCCTTCAGCGCCTCGGTCTTCTCTTTATAGGTCGCAACGCGATCGAGCATTACTTCGAGGGTGCCCGAGTTCTCCCCAGAGGCGACCAGCGAGCAAAAGAGCTCATCAAAGTACGCGGGATGTTTTTCGAGGGCGCCTGCAAGCCCGGTGCCAGAGGAGACATCGGTGCGCACGGTCATGATCAGCTCGCGCATTTTTTCGTGGTCGGTGCCCTCGGCCACAATATCGAAGGCCTGCACCAGTGGCACGCCGGCTTTCATCATGGTCGCTAGCTGCCGGGTGAAGATCGCGATATCGGCAGGTTTAATTTTTTTGGCGCCAAAAGTGAATAGCGGCTTGGACTTTTTCTTGACCGACTTGGCCACGACGCCTTGTTTGCGCAGCTGCACGCGGGCAATCGCCGCCGACCTGGCCAGTACTTCACCTTTAGATTTGCGCCCGTTGCGGTCGGTGCCGCTCCAGAAAAATACCGTATTCTCTGCTGCCATTTCTTCCCTGACCTGACGTTAGATAACGGACCGGTCAGTCGGTAGTAACGCGGCTGACTTCTTCGAGACTGATCAGGCCTTCAGCACACTTCCTGAGTGCTGATTGCCTGAGGTCGTTGAAGCCCGCTTCGCGGGCGACTCGGTCCAACTCCAGCGAGTTTGCGCCATCCATAATGGCTGAAGCAATGGGTTTGGTGATCTTCACAACTTCGTATATACCAACGCGCCCTTTGTAGCCGTCTTTACACTGCCCGCAGCCCGCCGGCTGCTTGATAGTCGCGCTGCTCAATTGGTCGGTCGTGAACCCGAGTTCCAGCAGTGCCTCCTGGGGCACGGTGGTTTCAGGCTCGGCGCAGTGGCTGCACAATCTTCGCGCCAGGCGTTGAGCAATGATCAGGGTGACCGAGGCCGCAATGTTAAAGGCAGGTACACCCATATTCAGGAGTCGGGTAACGGTCTCCGCCGCGCTGTTGGTGTGCACGGTGGATAGCACCAGGTGGCCGGTTTGGGCCGCTTTAATGCCGATTTCGGCGGTTTCTAAGTCCCGAATCTCCCCCACCATGATCACATCGGGATCCTGGCGAAGGAAGGAGCGCAGCGCCTCGGCAAAGTTGAGCCCCACCTTGGGGTTCACCAATACCTGATTAATACCCGGCATATTGATCTCAACCGGGTCTTCCGCGGTGGAAATATTGCGCTCGGGCTCGTTCAAAATGCCGAGCCCGGTATAGAGCGAGACGGTCTTACCGGAGCCCGTGGGTCCGGTAACCAAAATCATACCTTGCGGCTTTTTAAGCGCCTCCAAATAGAGCGCCTGTTGGTCCTCTTCGTAACCCAGTGCATCGATCCCCATCCGGGCCGAGGCCGGGTCGAGGATCCGCAGCACGATTTTTTCCCCGTACATGGTCGGAAGGGAGTTCACGCGGAAGTCGATGGCACGTTTTTTTGAAAGCTTCATCTGGATGCGGCCATCCTGCGGGACGCGCCTCTCCGAAATATCCATCTGCGACATTACCTTCAGGCGTGCTGCGAGTCGCGGTGCCAGATTGCGCGGCGGCTTTACTACTTCTCGCAGAATGCCATCGGTGCGAAAGCGCACCCGATAATCCTTTTCGTAGGGCTCAAAGTGAATGTCCGACGCTCCTTGCTTGATGGCATCCAGCAGCACCTTACTCACGAACCGCACGATCGGCGTGTCGTCCGCCGCGTCGTGAGCATCGTCTTCTTCCTCGACGGATCCATCGCCGATCTCCAGATCATACTCGCCATCGGCTCCGAGGGAGGCCACGTCGCTATCAAAGCCGCCTGACTGCTCGGCGAGGTCAGCAATCAGTTTGCTGAGCGCTTCATCTTCCACCAGCACCGCATCGGTGTTGATGCCCGCGGCAAACTTGAACTCATCCAGCGCCCCGAGGTTCATGGGGTCTGAGACGGCCACAAAGAGGCGATTGCCGCGCCTAAAGAGCGGCACGGCATGTTGCTTGAGCATCATCTCGCCATCGATCTGCTGCTCGGGGAGCATTTCACGATTCATTGCCCGAAGATCAAATACCGGTAGACCGAATTCGACGGAGGCCATCTCTGCCAGCTCTTTGCTGTCTACATCAAGTGTGTCGATGAGGTAGCGGATCAGCGAGACGCGTTGTGTTTTGGCCTCATTAACAGCTTCTCTGGCTTGTTCCGGAGTCAGGATGCCTGCCGCGATCAACTGCCCCGCTAGTCCCCTGATTGTGGAATTAATAGCCGAGCGGTGGTCAGCGCCCTGAGAGTCTGTTTTCGCGGGTGAAATCATGTCTCCCTCATCGTCTTGTCTAGGCCGAGATTACCCCTATGACTAAAGACAAGTGTCGCAGAGGGCGCGTCGAAGAAAAAAAGGGGGCAACTGCCCCCATCGGTATTCCATATTTTTCTAACAGAGTCCTGCTGCCTTACAAGTAGACGCGGCGAGTTCAGTCCATGTGACTGCCCCATTTGAGGGTACGCCTTTAAGGACATACGTTTCACCGTTCAACCCTCCCGCGGCAGCCCCACTTGCAGCAGTCGCCGTGATTTCAAAATTGCCTGAATTTAACGCTGAAGCAACTGAGCTGACAAATGTTCCCACATTTGCTCCAGCAGTGGCTGTCACCACGCCGGGATCGCTGCCAGCTTCGCTGATACAGGTAGTGACGGCCCCTGTCGATTGGTAGCATATATCTACAGCGCTTTTTACTGCGCCCGTTGCCGATATCACCTCAGAGAACCGCGCTTTCTTGGTGTAGGTCTGATAGGCCGGCAGTGCCACCGCCGCCAAAATTCCGATTATGGCAATCACTATCATCAGTTCGATGAGGGTAAAACCTTTTTGTTGCTTTGGCTGCTTCATGTTTCGCTCCTTTGAAACGTTTGCATCACCCTTGGGGGCTGCTCACCGCCCAAGCCGGTAATGATGTCCTCTCGTTGACGAGAGGCAGCAAAGAATCGCAAATTGGTATTAAGTTGCGATATGCAATTATTGTCGCGAATTGAAACTCGGGTTTCAACCCCGAAATCTTCACAAATTCCAGATGGGTCGCGAATTACCGCATAACGATGTGACGGGCAGGTTGGCGGGGACTAGGCTTCCGCTTTGTAGGCCAACCGGCGAGTGTGCAACACGGGTTCCGTATAACCACTGGGCTGGGCCGTGCCGGCAAAGACCAGCTCGCAGGCCGCCTGAAAGGCCTGGCTGGACTCCTGATTGGACGCCATCGGTCGGTAGTTCGGATCCGCCTGGTTCTGCTTATCCACTACGGCGGCCATGCGGGCGAGGGTCTCGCGCACCTGCTCCTCGGACACCACGCCGTGGTGCAACCAGTTGGCGATGTGCTGGCTCGAAATGCGCAGCGTGGCCCGGTCTTCCATGAGCCCCACGTTGTGGATGTCGGGTACTTTGGAGCAGCCCACGCCGTGCTCAACCCAACGGACGACATAGCCAAGCATGCCCTGAGCGTTGTTATCTAGCTCCTGCTGAATCTGCTCTGCCGACAGGTTCTCGCAGTCACCCAGCGGAATGGTCAACAGTTCAGCCAGTGTGCGTCGTGCTTTGCCTGCAAGCGTCTTTTGTACCTCGGTCACCGAGACCCGGTGATAGTGCGACACGTGCAGTGTGGCGGCAGTCGGTGAGGGCACCCAGGCGCAGTTGGCGCCGGCCTCAGGGTGGCCCACTTTGGCGGTGAGCATCTCCGCCATCAGATCCGGCATGGCCCACATGCCTTTCCCGATTTGCGCCTTGCCCTGCAGGCCGCAGGCCAGACCCACGTCAACGTTCCAGTCCTCATAGGCGTTGATCCAGGTCTCCGCCTTCATGGCGCTTTTGGCGGTGACGGCACCGGCTTCCATGCTGGTGTGAATCTCGTCACCGGTGCGGTCGAGGAAACCGGTGTTGATGAACACCACGCGCTCGCTGGCGCGGCGAATGCATTCGGCGAGGTTGACGGTGGTGCGACGCTCCTCATCCATGATGCCCACTTTGAGGGTATTGCGCGGCAACCCGAGCAGTTCCTCGATTTTTGCGAACAGCTGAACGGTGAGGCTCACCTCGTCCGGGCCGTGCATCTTCGGTTTCACGATGTACATGGAGCCCGTACGCGAGTTTTTCAGCGCGCCGTCGCCTTGCAGGTCGTGGAGCGCACAGAAGGTGGTGAACAGCCCATCCATGAACCCTTCGGGGATTTCCTCGCCTGCGGCGTTGAGAATGGCGGGGTTGGTCATGAGATGGCCAACGTTGCGCACAAACAGCAGGCTACGGCCGGGCAGGGTGAGCGTGCCCCCATCCACAGTGGTGAAACTGCGATCGGGGTTCAGCCGTCGGGTCAGGGTGTCGCCACCTTTTTTGAAGGTGTCGGTGAGGTCGCCTTTCATCAGACCCAGCCAGTTGCGATAGACCACGACCTTGTCCTCGGCATCCACCGCGGCAACCGAGTCTTCGCAATCCTGAATCGTGGTCAGCGCCGATTCGAGGCAGACGTCTTTCACGCCCGCGGCATCCGTCGCGCCTACAGCGTGGCTG
>JADHQF010000114.1 GCA_016778085.1 Luminiphilus sp.
GTCATAGAAGAGTCGCCCTTCGGCGTGACCTTCAGCTTCAGTGTCTCGACACCGCGATACGACTTGGTGCCGTACATTCTGACCCGCGTACCCTCGCCATACATTGTCTTCAGCTCGGATTTGCAGATCGCTAATTGTTTGGCGGTGTCCGCTGAAACCTCAACGGAAAACGCCACCAGAGACGCGGCCATGACCGTCGCCCAACGCTTTAATAAACCAACCATTTTCATAACGGACCTCCATATTGGGTGGGAAGCAAGGTGCTGCGATCTCACTATACGGAGTTCTATTACGCAACGATTGTAACTCTAATAATGTCAAAACGTATCATTTTTGCAACAGTGCGTTTACGCCGTCGGTGCAGGGCATGTTGAGCTCGAACCGCGAATAGAGGACGATCTAGACCCCTCCATCGTGAGTGTCCTATGCACTTTTTTTCTGATCTCGTGCCGCGCCACATCCTGGCTGTTTCAATACTGACCTTGATGGCGGCCTGCGGCGGCGGGGGCTCCGGTAGCAGTCCCGCGCTGCCCGATCAGGGTGGCGGAGGCGCGCCGCCACCGCCTGTAACTCCCGATTTCAGCGAGGTGGACGCCGCGTTTCAGTCATTTATCGACGAGAGCCTTGTCTTCGATGGCATCAGTTATGTGGTGGTCGACGCAGGGGGCACGCTCCATACCGGCACCTTCGGCGATCACACCGAAGATACGGTGGTGATGCTCGCCTCCACTAGTAAGGTACCTGCCGTCATGACACTGATGGCGCTCGAGGAAGATCCCGCTTCCACCTTCAGCATGAGCCAGCCGATCGGCGAGGTGCTGCCCTTTAACGGGGTGTATGCCGATCGCACGCCGGCGCAGTTGGTGAGCAACACCTCGGGTATCCCTGGCTTGCGACAGCTGGGGCTTTATGGGCCGCACCTCTGTCAGTTCAGCTTTGAGGAATCCATCGAGTTCGAGGCCTGTGGGCAGATCCTACTCAGTGTGCCGCTGCCGGATAGCCATGACGCGGGCAGCATCTTCGATTACGGCGGCAGCCAGTGGCAGCTGGCCGGGGTGACAGCGACCGTGTCGGCAAACGCAACCTGGAACCAGCTGGTGGATCAGTATCTGGCGACACCCTGCGAGCTTGAGGTGTTCACCTTTGGCAATATGTGGGAAAACCTGTTTCTGTGGGACGGCACACCAGACAGTTTACTTGGACAGTCCAATCCCAATATCGAAGGGGGCGCCATCGCCAATCTTGCTGACTACGCAAAGCTGCTTCAGGTGCACCTGAACGGCGGCTACTGTGGCGAGACTCAGGTCCTCAGTGAGGCGGCGCTGGCTGAGATGCGGGTAGATCGAGGCGGTGTGGTGGCAGAAGACCCGGTCCCTTACGGCATGGGGTGGTGGATCGATACCGATAACCCGGGGGTCTACGATGATCCCGGCGCCTTCGGCTCTGTGAGCTTCCTAGATGTAGAACGGGGCTTTGGTGGCTATGTTGCCATCGATGACTACACGCGGATCGATGCGGACGCGCCCGCCAGACTGGTCCGACGAGACATTATCCCGCTGTTGCAGTCAGCATTTGATGCGGTGGCAGAGTAATTACCGAGGAGAGCGGCCCATCGGCTCGTAAACGGATGTAGCGATGCTGATCATGGCGCTGTAGCGTCGACACCTCACACTGATCAGTGCCACTACCCGAGGTCAGCCGGCACACCTGAGCTTAAAAAACCATAACGAGAAGAACGCACCATGAACGCACCACTCCAAGATGTCAGCACCCTCCCTATCGACGCGATCGATGTCAGCGACGCCACGTTGTACCAACAGGACACGTGGCGGCCCTACTTCGCCCGACTGCGGGCTGAGGATCCCGTGCACTGGAGCGAGAACGACGTGTTTGGCGGCTTTTGGTCGGTGACCCGCTTTGAGGACATCACCGCGGTCGACGGTAACCACGAGGCCTTCTCTTCAGAGCCCGCGATCACCATTGGTGACTACGGTGATGACCTGCCGGTCAGACAATTCATTGCCATGGACCCACCGATTCACGACGTGCAACGCGCCGCCGTACAGGGTGTGGTGGCACCGCGCAATCTAGCTGATATGGAAGCGCTGATTCGACAACGTGTCAGCGATATTCTGGACGGCCTCCCCGTTGGCGAGTCGTTCAACTGGGTCGAGAAAGTCTCGATCAACCTGACGACACAAATGCTGGCCACGATCTTTGACTTTCCTTTTGAAGATCGCCACAAGCTGCCCTACTGGTCAGACATGGCGACCTCCCTACCCGAGATCGCGGGAAGTGATGGCGATGTGGACGAGCGCACCGCCGCCTTGCACGAGTGCCTGGCCTACTTCACCGAGTTGTGGCACCAGCGCAAAAATAACCCGCCTGACACCATGGACCTGATCAGCCTGTTGGCCACCAACCCCAAAACGCGGGAGATGGTGGACGACCCGCTGGAGTACCTGGGCAACCTGGTGCTACTGATCGTGGGGGGCAACGACACCACCCGCAATTCGATCACCGGTGGCGTGCTGGCGCTCAATCAAAACCCGGATGAATACGCCAAGCTCAAAGCGGATCCCTCGCTGATCCCAAGCATGGTTTCGGAGGTGATCCGCTGGCAGACGCCGCTCATGCACATGCGTCGCATCGCCACGCGAGACGTCGAACTCGGCGGCAAAACAATTCGGCAAGGCGACAAGGTGGTGATGTGGTACCTATCGGGCAATCACGACGAGACCGCGATTGAGAACCCCGACGCGTTCATCATTGACCGCAAGAACCCCCGTTACCACCTTTCCTTCGGTTTCGGTATTCATCGGTGCATGGGCAACCGCCTGGGCGAAATGCAGCTGCGCATCCTGTGGGAGGAAATCCTCAAACGCTTCTCTCACGTGGAGGTGGTCGGCCAACCCGAACGGGTACTGTCGAACTTCGTCCGAGGTTATTCATCACTACCGGTCGTGCTGCACACCTGACCTGCTTGCGTCTGCCATAAAAAACCCGGCCAACGCCGTGTTTTTTTAAGGCTGCGAGACCTCTAAACGAAACGCCGGATCCCGAGCGCCGCGAGCAACACCGAGGTCAGCAACAGCCACAGTGCGGGCAGCACAGGCACTGGCGTGGGAGTTTCGGCCCCAATCAATGTCTCAGCCTGTAGAGTCAGGCCCCAGCAATTACGCCTCAAGCAAAAACGTTACAGGACCGTCGTTGACCAGTGCCACCTGCATGTCGGCGCCAAAGCGGCCTGTCTCGACCCGGACATCCCCTTTTCGCAACGCGTCTGCCAACTGGTCACATAAATTGGAGGCCTGCTCGGGTGGCGCAGCGGTCGAGAAGCCTGGCCGGTTGCCACTGGCGGTATCGGCGGCCAGCGTAAATTGCGATACCAGCAAAATGGACCCTTGGACTTGGGCAACGTTCAGGTTCATTTTGCCCTCGGCGTCGGCGAACACCCGGTAGCGCAACAGGCGCTCGGCCACGCGGGTGACCGTTTGCTCGGCATCCTCAGGCTCTACACCCACCAGCACCAGAAGGCCTTGATCGATTTCGCCCACGACAACGCCCGCCACGGTGACCGATGCCTGGGTAACGCGCTGCAGCAAACATTTCATGAAATAGCCCTAGAAACCTCGGAGCGAAATGCTCATCGAGTAAACGAGTCAGGAGCGCCGCGACACCAGACCATGGGCGGATACGATGTGCGCCAGCAAACCCTGAGACGCCTCGCTCAGCATATCGAACACCGCGACAAACCCCTCGTCGCCGCCATAGTAAGGGTCGGGCACTTCATCGCCCCAGCCCTCCGCCCAGTCGAGCATCAGGCTCAGTCGGTCTTGGCGCAACGGGGGGCAGTCCGCCTCCAGTAAACTCAGGTTGTCTCGGTCCATCGCCACGACGTAATCAAACTGCTCGAAATCTGCCCCGCAGACCTGCCGCGCGCGCAGGTCTGTCATATCAATATCCCGCGCAAGCGCCGTGGCGGTCGCCCTCGCATCGGGCGGGTTGCCGATGTGGTAGGCGTGGGTGCCGGCCGAATCTGTCGCGATCTCATTGCCCAAACCCGCCGCAGTGACTGCCTCGCGAAACAACGCATGCGCGGTGGGAGACCGGCAGATATTCCCCATACAAACAAACAGCACCCGAACGCTCATTGGTGGGTCGGCTCCGTCAGCCCCATTGGCTGCTGGAGCACGCTGCGCAGGTCATCCATGAGCGTATTGAGGGCGGCCTTTTGATAAGGGACTGCGCTACCGACACCCCAGACCGGACCGGGCCAGGCAGCATCGACGTGGAACCGGGCGATGTGGTGCACGTGCAGCTGCGCCACCTGATTACCGAGCGCGGCAATGTTGAGTTTGTCGGCAGCGAAGTGCGCCTTCATCGCCTGGCCGAGCCGCATCGACTCCTGCCACAGCTGCGCCTGGTCGGCCTCGCTGAGCTCAAAAGGCTCGGTGATGTCGGCCCGCCGGGGCACCAGAATCAGCCAGGGGTACCGCGCGTCGTTCATCAGCAACACCTGACTGAGCGGCGTCTCCCCCACCAAAAAGGTGTCGGCCGCCAACCGCGGGTCGAGTTCAAATCGATCAGACATTTCCTGACCTCACTGCTCCGAGCTGCAGGTCAGTTGTCACTGGCTTTCCCCCTGCGAGGGAGGCTCCGCTACCCGGCCACGGGCAATCCAGCGGCTGGCGACCGCCGAGAAGCGCGCGAGCTGAACGATCACCGCAGCATCGAGTTCCGCCATGGCAGGCTCGCCCTGCTCGTCGGCAACACGTTGCACGATGGATTGCTCAAAGCCTGACCCCGTCCACTCAAAACTGGGGTCACTGACAAAGCGAGATGGCACATTGCGCTCGATGGCCGCGTCGAAGTCAGCCGCCGCATCGACTGAGTCCGCGGTCAATGCCATGACAAAGGACTCGTATTCCACGGCGGTGGTATCCGGGTGATCGGATATCGCTTTCAGCAGCGGCGCCGACCACTGCCGGGCCTCTAATGCGCGGGTCAGCTGCTGGTACTGGTAGGACTCGATCACGCCGTGGCGGTTGGAGACTAACTGCACCAGCTCTCCTGTTTTGCCCTGCACCACCGACCACAGCGCGTCGACGGTGCCGACACCGGGTAGCGGTATCGCATGGTAGGGCTGGGTAAGATCGCCGACGTAGTGCAGGCCCCAGCCGAGAAAGCGCCAGCCCCAATAGTGATGCCCGGTGCTAAACGCGAGCTCGGCCAGCTCACCGAACAATGCGATCCGCCACAGGGGGTAAGTCCGCAGCAGCGAAGGCTGTGCCGTCCTTGTCAGCCAGTCGAGGTGGTAAAACCCCATGTGGAACGGCGCCTGGGAGCCGTAATCAAGATTGGGGTTCCCGAAGGGCTGGATACCAAAACCATAGCGCAGGCCGAAGTCGGTACCGTTATCCTCGAATAGCCCAATGTCCATCCCGAAATCGGGTTCATCGTTGGCACTCGCAATCACCTCCGCGATCGATACAGGTTCGCCGGGCTCGACTGCCCAATAGCGCGCGGCCAGCTGGGAGGTGCCACCCCCTAAAAAACTCAGCTCGGACCAGGCCAGCGGCGCTTGCTCCGGCTGGGCACGCTCAGGGGAGAGATCCACGTAGAGGCGATACGGCAGCATTGGGTTGACCCTGATCGCCGCGAAAAAGCGCTCAGCGGTGGGCGGATGATCTGTCCCCCAGCGGAGATCCCCCGGGGTCGGCGGGTAGTACTCCATGGCCGCAACAGACCACGACTCCACTGCCGCAAGCGTTCGCGCGATCCCCTCCTGCTCGGCGATCAGGAACGCGTCGAGCGGCTCGGTCGCTACGGTCTGATGAAGGAGCTCCGGCTGACTCCTGAGCAAAGGCCAGACGAGGCTCGCGTGGTCGGACCACGACCAGGCAGGCGGCAA
Organism: Luminiphilus sp.; assembly: GCA_016778085.1. GTDB lineage: Bacteria > Pseudomonadota > Gammaproteobacteria > Pseudomonadales > Halieaceae > Luminiphilus. The sequence continues at coordinate 5,915 of JADHQF010000114.1, forward strand.
TAACGTGATGAATAGCAAAGCGGCGGCCATCGCCTGATTCAGGGCGGTGCGCACAAGTCGAAACAAT
>JADHQF010000115.1 GCA_016778085.1 Luminiphilus sp.
GCACCCAGACCGGTTTTGGTCAGCACCCACTGCACACCGATGCGAAGCTTCGCCAGCCAGCCCAGATGACCGTTTACCGTGATAGGCGCTTTACACCGGTACTGAAAATACACCTCGAGGTGGTCCTGCAGGTTCTCGCCGACACCCGGCAACTCGTGCTGCACCGGCACACCTGCCTTAGCCAACACCTGCGCGGGTCCGATGCCGGAGCGCTGCAGAATCGCCGGCGAGCCGATAGACCCGGCACTCAGAATGACCTCTCGCCGGGCAGACGCCTCACACATCTCGCCCCTCCGCTGATACCGGACACCGGTGACCTGCTTACCCGACAAGGTCAGCTTGTCGACCTCTGCCTCGGTTACCACAGTGAGGTTAGGCCGCTTGCGAGCGGGCGCCAGGTACGCCCAGTCCGTTGAGCATCGCTCACCGCGCCGCACCGTCATGTGCATGGCGCCAAAGCCCTCTTGACGGTACCCGTTGTAGTCCTCAGTGCGGCCGTACCCCGCCTCTTCTCCCGCCGCAATAAACGCCGTGTAGAGCGGGTTTTTCATATTGTTGCCGTTACAGGTATCGACCGGCCCCTCACCGCCGCGGTAGGGATCTTCTCCACCCATCCAACGCTCTGCGCGCTTGAAGTAAGGCAGGCAGTCGGCGTAGCTCCAGCCGGTAGCCCCTGCCTCAACCCATTGATCAAAATCATCGGCGTGCCCGCGCACATACACCATGCCGTTAATCGCTGAAGAGCCCCCCAGCACTTTGCCTCGAGCGCAATCCATACGACGCCCGTCGAGCCCGGGCTCGGGTTCACCCCAGTAACCCCAGCTGAAACGCGGCGTGTTCATGGGAATTGATAGCGCTGTCGGCATCCGAATGAACAGGCTACGGTCATCCTTACCCGCCTCAAGGAGCAATACCGAATGCGCGGGATCCTCACTCAATCGATTGGCCAGCACGCAACCCGCCGATCCGGCACCAATAACGATGTAGTCAAACTCGCTCATGCGCGCTCGATCCATGCCTATCCCTATTTGATAAATGACGCGCCGTCGAGGTGGCGCGCGATCTGTTCAGGGATACTAATCCCCAAATGCGAGGCGATAGAAGGATAGATATCGACAATTTCGGGCGTCGCGTAAAAGTCGGGAGTTAGCCGTTGGCTGTTGGTGGCGATCCATATGGTGCGTTCACGCGCACTTTGCCCACCATGATCTAGGCCGGTTTCCGCATCGCGTCCATGATCCGTGGTGACAATCATCAACCAATCTTCATCGAATGCCTTTTGGCGAGCCCGCACCGCCGCCCAGATAAAGCTCACCCGCGCATCCATATCGACTACCGCCTGGTCCAGCTCGGGGCTATCACCATGCTCATGGGCCACGTCATCAGTGTATTGCAGATACACCCAAGACAAATCCGGCCCCTTTGACTCAATCAGCTTCCCAGCCTCGCGGCTCACCACATCATCGATATCGGAGATCTGTGCATCCATCGGTCGCGGCGGGAATCGTGATTCGTCGTCTTCGAAGCCATCCACCACGACATCAAATCGCCAGTTGCCGGCCTCCGCCAACCCCTCCCCTAGGAGCACTGTGCGGTTGTCGGTCCAAGTAGAGAAAATGCCCAACCGCATTTCGGGTTGTTGATCACGCGCCAGGCGAAAGAGATTCCAATAGTCGTAGTCTGGGCTGATGCCGTAGTTGTCGTAAACATTGTGCTTATTCGCCCAGGTGCCCGTCACTAGGCTCATGTAGCCAGGCGCTGAGATCGTGGGTGTCTCACCCACTGTGCCTATCGGGCCGCCCACGGTAGCGCGGCCGTACCCCCCTACCGCGGCAATGGCATCAATCGCCGGCGTAGGCACCCGCTCAATCACGTCCGCCGGAATGCCATCGACAATCACAAATACCACTTTGGGACTCGGCACCGGTTCGGCCAGCGCCGCGCCGTAAATAGATATCAGCGCCAGCCAGATCAGTGCGGCGCTGAAGCGCCAAGGGTGCGGCATAAAAGGGTGCGGCATAAAGAGATACTCCTACTCAAGATGCACGAGATTATGCCGACTGATCGAGACGTTAGGAAAGCCCGGACACAGGGTGAATCAGCTGGCAATCCAGGCGCTTTACAGCCCCGCCCCCAGTCATCGAAGATGCGCAGCATGCGCGCAGAAGTCTCTCTACTGCTGTGCCCGCCATGAGATCGCCGAGGAAACCCAGACTGATGCCCTCATCGCTCGCCATCCCGACGATTGATCTCGAACGAGATGATGAAGAGATACTGCCCACGCTGGAGCGCGCGCTATGCGACATCGGCTTTGTACGGGTGCGGGGGCATGGCATACCGGGGAAACTGGTGAGCGATCTGCGGCATCATCTGGTCGACTACTTCGATCGCCCGCTGGCCGACAAGATGGCTGAGCGCATCACGCCCGATAACTATCGGGGCTACATCCCGCTGGGCTTTTTCTCACCCAACACCGAGGGGGTGACGCCCGACCAGTACGAGGGCTACAAGCTCCACGCCGAGGTCGCGGGCGACGACCCACTGTGCGCGGCCTGTGACCTGTATGGTCCCAATCGCTGGCCGCGCGAGCCTGCTGGGCTGCGAGAGACCACCGAAGCCTTTTGGCAGGCCTGCGAGGCCACAGGTCAACGGCTGCTCAGCCTGATCGCACAGATTATGAAAGTGAACGTCGCTGATTTTCTGGCGTACTTTGAGCAACCCCTGACCAACATGACGCTGCTGCACTACCCTCCCAGCAGTCCGAATGATGGCTTTGGTATTCATCCACACAAGGATACCGACGCCCTCACCCTGCTCTTCCCGGATGCGGTGGGTGGCCTGTGGCTGCGACCCCATGATCAATCCGAATGGCTCGAGGTTGAAGCACCGGCTGGCACGATGGTTGTGAACATTGGCGACCTGCTTGAGCTGTGGTCAGGCGGCTACTTTGTCTCGACACCGCACAAGGTGGTGAATGCCTCAGGTCAGGAACGCTATAGCTTTCCGTTCTTTATCGTACCGCGACACGATGTGGTGGTAGCGCCTTTGATCGATTGCCAGCCGGGGTTTGAGCGCGCCTCGGTCCCGGTTGGGCCGGTCTCCCGCGAGGTATGGCGCACAAACTGGCCAGAGGCAGTGCCAGAGGAAACGGGTTTTGATCTGGGCACCCTGCCCGACTGAGCCATTAGTGCTCGTTTAAAAATCGCTCGGGAAAATCGGTCATGACCATCGATGCACCGAGCGCGGCGAGGCGCTGGGCCTCTTTTACATCATTGATGGTGTAACAGCGTAGCGCAAGGCCGGCGTCCAGCACTGCGCGCGCCGACTCTCGAGTGACCTGATGGCCGTCGAGGTGCATCCCCTCAAGCCCGTGCTCCTGGCAGAAGGCGACGCCCTCTTCCGGCAGTTCCTCGGCGATCAACGCCATTGGTATAGCGGGTAACTGGAGGCTGAGCGCTAATAAGACATCGCGACTGAAGCTCGAGACAATACAACGATGATCACCGATATCGGCGAGTCGCTGGGTGACAGCCGTGACGGCGGCATCCACCGCCGCAGGGTCATCGTTGCACTTCACTTCCCAAACAATGCCCGGTCGGTCCGACGCCTCAGCCTGCCAGGCAATCAAATCCTCGCAGCGCAGGGGTCGCTCTGAAGCAAATTCATCGCCCTTCCAGCCGCCAATATCCAGTCCAGCCATCTCAGGCCAAGACAGTAAGGCAACCTTTGCCGACCCCGATGCTGTGCGCCCCAGATGGTCATCGTGAAAGATCACGAGCTCGCCATCGGCGAGGCATTGAATGTCAGTCTCGATCCACCCGGCGCCAACACTGGCCGCAGCATCAAAGGCGGCGCGGGTGTTCTCGGGATAGCTTCCGCTGGCGCCCCGGTGGGCACAAATCTGCTCATTGGAAAAATTCGGTGTTGCCAACTCGATGCTCATCGCTAGCGTCGATGGGTGATCAAATCAGGCACCGGAACCCCCGAGGCGATTGAGAAACGCGCCGGCCGCAGTGTCTTCCTTGCGCAACGCTTTGAGCATGGCCACCAGATTGGCGTCGCGCTCATCCTCGAGCTCGCTGACCGAGCGCCCGGCGGCTTGTGCATCGGACTGCTCAACAATGCGATCGATCAGTTCTTCGTCGAGGTCCGGCACGTCGGTGAGCTTGGTCCACGGCCACTGCAGACAAGGACCAAATTGCTCAAGGAAGTGCTTCATGCCGGCCTCACCGCCCGCGGTGCGATAGGTTTCAAATAATCCCTTTTGTGCCCATCGCAGACCGAAACCATGGGTCATGATGTCGTCGATTTGCTCGGTCGTCGCCACGCCGTCTTTGATGAGCCAGAGCGCTTCGCGCCAAACAGCCTCCAGCAAACGATCTCCAACATGGGCCGGGATTTCTGCCCGCAGCGTAATCGGCTTCATACCAATGTCGCGCAGCAGCGCTTCCGCGCGCTGCACCGTCTCCTCGGGCACTGCCGCTGAAGGAACCACTTCCACAATCGGCAACAGATAAACCGGGTTATACGGGTGGGCGACGAGAATCTGCTCGGGCCGAGCGCTACCTGCCTGCAATTCCGAGGGCATAAAGCCGGAGGTTGATGAAGCGACAATCGCTTCCGCCGCACAGCTGGCCTGAACCTCAACGAGTACCGCCTGTTTGATCTCAAGCCGCTCAGGCGTGGACTCCTGTATCCATTCTGCACCCGTCGCGGCATCGGCAATGCTGTCGCAAAGTGTCAGGGCGCCCTCTGCCGGGAGTCGATCGTACACTTCAGGAACCCAGCGGCGCGCTTTATCCAAAACGATGTTAAGCACAGCCTCGGAATTAGGTGCGGGGTCGTGAAATTGAACATGCCAGCCGTTGAGTAAAAACCGCGACGCCCAGGCCGAGCCAATCACCCCACCGCCAATAATCGCGGCCGTTGGCATCAAGGCAGTGCCCGTTTGGTCAACTGTAGTTCGGCGCGAACCTCATCCGGCGTCATGATCTGCACGCCCATGGCCTCAACGATGGTCACCGCCCGGGCTACCAACTCGGCGTTGGTCGCGAGGTGGCCTTTTTCCAGCCAAAGGTTGTCTTCAAGCCCCACGCGCACGTTGCCCCCGGAGAGCACCGCCGCCGCAACGTAGGCCATCTGATGCCGACCGATAGAGAAAGCGGAGTGAATCCAGTCTGAGGGCACGTTATTCACCATCGCCATAAAGGTATTGAGGTCATCGGGCGCGCCCCAGGGAATCCCCATGCAGAGCTGCACCATCACCGGCGCCGGGATCAGCCCCTCACTCACCAGCTGCTTGGCGAGCCATAAATGACCCGTATCGAAGGCCTCAATCTCGATGCGAATACCCAGATTGGCCATGCGGCTCGCCATATCACGCAGCATGCCGGGGGTGTTGGTCATCACATAGTCGGCCTCAGCGAAATTCATCGTGCCGCAGTCGAGCGTAGCGATTTCCGGCAAGCACGCCTCGAGATGCGCCACCCGATCCGCCGCCGAGACCATGTCGGTGCCCTGCTCACTCAAGGGCAAAGGCGCGTCAGTGGGGCCAAAAACAATATCGCCCCCCATCCCCGCGGTGAGGTTGATCACCACGTCGGTGTCAGATGCCCGGATACGCTCCACTGCCTCGCGGTACAGGTGCACGGCGCGATCCGGGGCGCCCGTTTCCGGGTCGCGCACGTGGCAGTGCACCACCGCCGCGCCCGCTTTGGCCGCATCGATCGCCGCGGTCGCGATTTGCTCGGGGCTGCGCGGCACCTTGTCGCTGCGGTCCTGTGTACTGCCGGAGCCCGTTAACGCCGCGGTAATGAAAACTTTGTCTCGCATGGCCAGTGGCATGGTGTGTCCCCTGATGTGTCGTGATGGGTATGAGTTCTGGCTTACGGCGCCTGTCGCGCAGCGCGGGCCCGATTGACCGCCCGCGCGGTCGACAGGATCTCGTCGCG
>JADHQF010000116.1 GCA_016778085.1 Luminiphilus sp.
CGAGGATGAGCAGATTGGCGGGCCGGGTGAATAAGCGCGCGAGAATCGCCCGGTTGATCTCGCCGCCGGATAAGGCCTTAACAGGGGTCCGAATGCGATTGGGAGCGAACAGAAAGTCACCGAGGTAGCTGATGGCGTGCCGACGTTGGCCATTGACCTCAATGAACTCCTGTCCACCACACACGTTGTCGATAAGGTCCTTTTCCGGATCGAGCTCGCCGCGCAGTTGATCAGAGTAGGCGACCTCGAGTTGGGTGCCGAGTAGCACATCTCCTTCGTCAGGCGTGAGTTCACCGAGCAGGAGCTTGATCACTGTGGTTTTGCCGACACCGTTGCTGCCCACAATACCCACGCGATCGCCGCGCTGAATAATAGTGGAGAAGTCGTCCACCACCGTCTCGTTGTCATAGCGGAAGGCGATGCCTCGCGCCTCGGCAACGCGGCGTCCTGAGCGGCTGGCTTCCTCTAGCTTGAAGCTGCCTTTACCCTGCGCCACGCGGCGCTGCGCGCGTTCCCCGCGCATGGCCTTGAGCGCTCTGACCCGGCCCTCATTGCGCGTGCGGCGTGCTTTAATTCCTTGCCGGATCCACGTCTCCTCCTGCGCCAACTTTTTGTCAAACAGCGCATCAGCTCGTGCCTCAGCTTCAGCCTGTTGCTCTCTCAAGACCAGAAATTTACTGTAATCCGCCTGCCATAAAGACAAGTGACCTCTGTCGAGCTCGCCAATGCGATTACAGACGCGTTGCAGAAAACGCCGGTCGTGGGTAATGAGTACGATAGCGCCTTCGAAGGCATTGACTTGCTGCTCCAACCAGTCGATTGAAGGGATGTCGAGGTGGTTGGTCGGCTCGTCCAGGAGGAGCACGTCGGGCTCTGTTACCAATGCCCGTGCCAGTGCAGCACGCCGCCGCCACCCTCCTGACAGGGTTGCCAACAGGTCATCTGCGTTCAGGTCCAACTGCTGCAGCACCCTCTCGATCCGTTGCGCCATGGTCCAGCCGTCGAGATGCTCCAACTCGGTCTGAATCTGACTCAGTTCTTCTAAAGCGTCCGCAGAGCCGTCTGCCGTGAGGGTGTGGTAACGGGAGAGCAGGGCGCCGGTCTCGGCTAATCCGGTGGCGACGTAATCAAAGACGCAGGTCTCCAGATGCTCGGGTAGCGCCTGCTCAAGACGTGCCACCGTGATGTTGGGGTCTACCCAACGTTCACCGTCCTCAGGGAGAAGCTCGCCCGAGAGGATGCGCATCAGCGTTGATTTGCCCGCGCCGTTCCGGCCCAGCAGCCCCAGCCGCTCGCCCTTGTCCAGCGTCAGGTTGACCTTGTCCAGCAATACCTGGGTGCCAATGCTGAACTCGATCTGATCGAGGCGGATGTAGGGCATGGATGCTCTCCTGAGGGCGGCCAGTGTAGGGCAGAAAACACCTTTTGCGCGGATTTAGGTAGAATGTTGGGTCTGGGGGACAACAACATGACGACAGCGACAATAGACGCGCAGATTCATGCGCGCTGGATAGCGCTCTGGCTGGCGGTCTGCGCCGTGACGATTTTGGGCATGATTCTGCTGGGCGGGGTGACCCGACTCACCGAGTCTGGCCTGTCGATGGTGGACTGGCGCCCGATCATGGGCGTGATACCGCCGCTGACCGAAGCGCAGTGGCTGACCACCTTTGCCGAGTATCAGCAGTATCCCGAGTACCAAAAGATCAATCAGGGGATGGATCTAGCCGGGTTCAAACAGATCTTCTGGTTTGAGTACCTGCATCGAGTGCTGGGTCGGCTCATTGGTTTGATGTATTTCGTGCCTCTGGTGATTTTTGCACTGCGCAAGATGATTGCGCCACAGCTCTTGCCGACCCTGATTATGTTGTTGATTTTGGGTGCCGCGCAGGGCTTGCTCGGTTGGTACATGGTGAAGAGCGGCCTCGTTGACCGACCTTCTGTGTCCCAATATCGGCTGACGGCGCACCTCGGCGTCGCGGTCGCCATCTATGCGCTCATGATGTGGCTGGTATTGCGTGTCAGCACGGGCCTCTCACCGGCGCTAAGACACATCAGCGGCTGGGGCTGGGTGCTGGTTGTTGGGGTCTACACACTGATTTTGTCCGGTGGATTTATGGCTGGCACGGATGCGGGCTTCGCCTACCCGACCTGGCCAATGATGGGTGAAACCTTTGTGCCCATGGGCTATTACGCCGAGGGCTGGCAAGCCACTTTTGAAGGGGTCGCCACCATTCACTTCAATCACCGCATGCTCGCCTATGCCATGGCGCTCCTTGTGCTCGTGCTGAGCGTGCAATCCCTGCGAACCAGCGATCATCCCGGCGTCAGGCGGGGTGCCTGGCTGATGCTGGTTGCGCTTACGTTTCAGGTAGCGCTCGGTATCGGCACGGTACTGACGCAGGTGGCGATTCCCATGGCAGCGACCCATCAGGTGGGCGCGGTGCTGCTACTGACTGCGGTGCTTTACTGGATACACGCCCAGACTGACCAAAAGCTGGTACTCTCCGTCTAGTAAAGAGTGAGACGGACCTCACAGGTGCAGTTTTTGCCCTGGTAGCCGTCATGCGTATCCGCAGGAGGCGGAACTGGCGTGAAAACCCTCATTGTCGAGGACAGTGCAACCCTCTGTGCCATCTACTCCCAATATCTGGATGGCAGTGGTCTGGATGTGACGGCGGTCGAGACCCTTGCGTCGGCCAGGGAGACCTTGGTTGAGCTGAATCCACAGCTCATTTTGCTGGATATTGAGCTTCCAGATGGTAATGGCCTGGCTCTGATGGATGATCTGTGGCGCGTCACCCCTCGGCCGGCGGTCGTCGTCATGACCGGTCACGGCTCTGATTATGCCGAACAGGCTATAGAGAGCGGCGCAGACGATTTTCTTAACAAGCCTTTCGATGCTGCGCGTCTGCGGGTCACACTGCTGAACGCCGCTGACAAGCAGAAGCTCAGCCAGCAAGTTGAAACGTTATCGGTCAAGCGCGAGCGACTCGGACCACTTCGTGGTCAGTCACCCGCTATGCAAACCGTTTTCGAAACAGTCGAATCACTCGCAGGCACCTTGGCCACAGCGTTTGTGATGGGCGAGAGTGGCACGGGTAAAGAGCTCGCCGCACGCGCGATTCACCAGTTATCGGCCCGCGCACCGGGCCCATTTGTCATCGTCGATTGTGCCGCTCTGGCGGTGGACCAGTTGGAGCGCGCCTTGTTCGGCGATGCACAGGGCGGCGGTTTGGTCGCTGAGGCTGCCGCGGGCACACTTTTTCTCGACGAGGTCTGTAGCCTCAGCTTCGATGCTCAGTCCACGTTGCTGCGGTTGATTCAGCACGGCACCTATCGCCGGGTGGGGTCTTCGCAAGAGGTTGCGGCGGACGTCCGCATCATTGCCTCGACCAACCGTGACCCCTTGTTTGAGATGCGCGAGGGGCGATTGCGAGAGGACCTTTATTACCGGCTGCATGTTGTGCCCCTGCGAATGCCGCCGGTGCGCGAGCGCTCCGACGACGTGCTGCTATTGGCGCGAGGCTTCCTCGCCCAGGTCGCCGAGGAGGAGGGCAAGGTTGCCAGCCAGCTCAGTGACGCGGCGGCGCAAGCACTCCAGCACTACTCATGGCCGGGCAATGTTCGGCAGTTGGAAAATGCGATTCGGCAGTTGGTATTGCTGGGCCCTGCAGAAGAAATCGATGAAGCTGCGGTATACCGGATGATCTCGGGCACTGAAATCGCGGTCGAGACCGACGGGGCGTCGCAGCTCTCCGCAGGTCTTGGGGATTCAGAGAGTGATGCCGCGATTGAGCCCTTGTGGATTACCGAGAAAAAAGCCATCGAAGCGGCGATCGCGGCCTGCGATGGGAGCGTGAATCGGGCCGCCAAGCAATTGCAGGTGGCGCCCTCAACGATCTATCGAAAAATTCAATCCTGGAAGAGTCAGTAAGGTTCGCAGCCCGCGTCGATCTTCGCAGGGGCCTGTCTCAGTAACAGTCCGTGTAGGCCGGTTCAATCTACTCCGTGCGCTCTTGCCCCGCGCATTTCGGCGCCTTTAAATTGGAAGGGCTTAATCCCCGGTCTCATCTGAAAAGAATCCAGTTGCGATGCCGTCTTCACCGTAGACCGGCTCTTTAATCTCCACCCGGAACTTGTTGGTCTCTGCGTTGAGTATGTTGTACTGCGCGAGGTGCCCAAACATGTTGCGGTACCACTCACCCTTCAGGTGGGCCTCCAAGTCAGCTCCGCTTTCCCACTCTTCATATACCACCACGCGACCGGGATGATTGAGGTCAGCGGTCCAGAGGTAATGAATGCACCCCTTCTCGGTATACGCGCCCTCAATGAGTTCCTTGCCTTTTATCAGCGCCTCATCGCGAACTTCAGGTGGAAACTCAACGATTCCTGCAACAACGACTCGAGACATAATGACTACTCTAAATTTTTGGTTTCAACAAATTATAGGCGGAAGGTTGGGGTTGTTCACCCTTTCACCCCAGACGCTTCATCGTAACCGCCCTGACCGCTGATCTCCGCCCACTGTTTGAATAGATCGCTTGCCGGCACGGCGCCTTTAACGATCAGCTGTCGCCAGACCTCTGCGGCACGCACATAGTAAGGCACGCTGCCCGGGAACATGGCGAGCGAGAGCGCTTCGGCCAATTCCAATTCGTTCACCCCGGCCTGATACGCTGCCTCAATTTGCCACTTGAGCGCGCGCCAGTTACCTGAACAGGTATGCACCGCACAGGCCGTCATGTGCGCCAATGCGGGCGCGACTGGGCCGATCACCTGAGCAAACGCGGCGAGATATTGTTCGCGTGGGTTGGCAGCGGGGAGGTGCGGCACCCAGTGGTCTTCAACGAAGAGGTAGCCCTCGCTGCCTTTAGCCATCGCGCTGATCGCGGTGGCGAGGCCAAGATGCGCGGCATCGCCCCCGGCATCCACGAAACGTTTGACATGGTGACTACCCAAGGACTCCTCGCAACTGATCAATACGCCCAGCCAGACAAACTCGTGGGCGTGGCGGCTCAGATGTCTCTCCTCAAGTGCAAGCGCGGAGTAGAGTGAGTCGTAGCGCTCCAGCAGATGGGGCGTCGAAATCGCCATCAGGCCGTGGTGAGGCAGCAGATACCCCCGCTTTGCATGGATATCGCTTAAAGCGGCGAGGGGGTCGTAGTCGGTCATGGGTCATCTCCCTTTGCTGCTGTGCTTGATAGCCGCTCTTCGTTGATTAAGTGACAGGCCCGATAGTCGGGTTATTGAACCAACATAAAAGTTTTGACTGACTGTGGCCAGAAAGTATTGTTAGTCGACGCGAAGCAGGCAATTGAGCCAGAGAGGGGGATGAGAATTTGAGGCTAACCAAGCGAGGAAGGATGGTAGCTACGGGTGGACTTGAACCACCGACCCCAGCATTATGAATGCTGTGCTCTAACCAGCTGAGCTACGTAGCCACATAAGGAAATCTATGAGGCGCGCGATTCTGCAAAACTCCGTGATTGAAGTCAACCAGTCAGCCCTTTCAGCTCGTTAGAGCTGACTGGAACCGCTCGCTAACCAGATAGACAGGCCCCCATGAGTGACGAACAAAAAGACCCCTACGCCGGGTTACAGGACAGGCTTGCGAAGACGACTGACGAGGCGCGTGCCGAAACAGTCGCCAAGCGGCATGCCCGCGGGGGGCGCACGGCCCGCGAGAACCTCGCTGATCTCACCGATGGCGGGGCGGTTTCAGAGTACGGTCAGTTGGCGGTCGCGGCCCAGCGTACGCGGCGTAAGGGTGACGCGCTGTACGCAGAGACCGCCGCAGATGCGGTGATTACGGCGGTCGGCGCCGTCAATGCTGATCTGTTCCCTGGTGAGCAGGGCCAAGCGGCGCTGATCATCAACGACTACAGCGTGTTGGCGGGCACCCAGGGGTATTTTCATCACCGCAAAATTGACCGGCTGTTGG
>JADHQF010000117.1 GCA_016778085.1 Luminiphilus sp.
CCGCCCTCACCACACATGGCGACGGCGCGGAGCATAGCTCGGGCCTTATTGAGCGTCTCCTCCCATTCCGAAGCCGGTACAGAATCGGCGACAACGCCAGCTCCCGCCTGCACGATCACACGCTGGTCCATGATCAAAGCCGTCCGGATTGCGATGGCAGTATCCATTTCTCCCGCCCAAGACAGGTAGCCCACTGCGCCGCCGTAAATGCCCCGCTTGATGGGCTCCAGTTCATCAATGATTTCCATCGCACGCAGCTTGGGCGCGCCGCTCAACGTCCCCGCGGGCAAGGCCGCTTTTAGTGCATCGATCGCTACGATGTCATCTCGCACCGACGCGGTGACGTTAGAGACAATGTGCATGACGTGGGAGTAACGCTCGACGGCCATCTGCTCCGTGAGCCGGACGGAACCTGCTTTGGCAACGCGACCGACGTCGTTGCGGCCCAGATCGATCAGCATCAGGTGCTCTGCGATCTCCTTTTTGTCGCTCAGGAGATCTGCCTCGAGCGCTTTATCCTCATCGGCAGAGCTGCCGCGCTTACGAGTGCCTGCAATGGGTCGGACGGTGACCTCGCCGCCCTCAAGGCGGACCAAAATCTCAGGCGAGGAACCCACTATCTGAAACTCACCCAGGTCGACAAAGTAGAGATAGGGGGATGGGTTCAGATTGCGCAGCGCGCGATACAGCGTCAAGGGCGATTGCGCGAAGGGGATCGTCATGCGCTGCGACGGGACGACCTGCATCACGTCTCCCCGCAAAATATAGTCCCTAATAACGGATACCCAATCTTCAAAGGTTTCCTGCGTGGTCGAAAACTCAACCTGTGACTCCACGTCGCGCGTATCGAGCGGCCTCAGCGAGACGGGCTCGAGTGGCGGCCCCGGCTGCGCAAGCCGAGCCTCCAACGCATCGAGGCGATCCATCGCGCGGCTGTAGGCATCGGGTAAAGCAGCGTCGGCATTCACTACTAACGTCAGTGCGCCGGCCAGATTATCGAACACGACCACTTCCTCGGAGAGTGTCAGCCAGATATCCGGCACCCCGAGCGTATCCTCAGGGCAGCTTTGGGCAAGCCGCGGTTCCACGTAGCGCACGGTGTCGTATCCAAAATAACCCACCCAACCACCATGGAACATTGGCAGGTGCGCCATTGGAGCGCTGCGATACCGACCCACAATCTCATCAATGGACGCGAGGGGGTCAGGCCCTTCAATGACTTCACTGGGTGCCCCACCATCAAAAACGGTCAGCGTGTGGCCGTTTACCGTGAGCCAGCGCGAGGCGGGCAGACCGATGATGGAGTATCGGCCCCAGCGCTCACCACCCTGAACCGATTCAAATAAATAAGAATGAGGACCGCTGGCAAGTTTGTTGTAGGCGGATAGCGGCGTCTCGGTGTCAGCCAGCAGGGCTCGGCTGACCGGTATTCGGTTAAAGCCTTTAGATTGGAGCGCAGTGAACTCGCACTGGGACACTGACTCGCTCACGCGACTGCAGCAACATCGAGTTCCTGCCGCATCTTATCGATCACTGCCTGATAGTCGGGCTGATTGAAAATCGCTGAACCGGCCACAAAAGTGTCGGCGCCGGCCTCCGCAATTTCCCGGATGTTGTCTGCACTCACGCCGCCGTCGACTTCAAGACGAATGGGAAGCCCTGCGGCGTCGATCATTGTCCGCACCTCGCGCAATTTAGGGAGGGTCGAAGGGATGAATGACTGGCCACCAAAGCCGGGGTTCACCGACATCAGCAACACCAGATCCACCTTATCCATCACATACTTCAGAGGCTCGAGCCCGGCCGCGGGGTTAAATACCAGGCCAGCCTGACAGCCAGCATCACGAATCAGCTGTAGAGAACGATCAACGTGAATAGAGGCATCGGGATGAAAGCTGATCAAGCTGGCGCCCGCATCAGCAAACATCCCTATCAGCGCGTCGACGGGCTCAACCATAAGATGCACGTCAATGGGCGCCGTGACACCATGGTGGCGAAGCGCCTGACATACCATGGGGCCAATCGTGAGATTAGGCACGTAGTGATTATCCATGACGTCAAAGTGTACCCAGTCGGCGCCTGAGGCCAGCACATGCTCGACCTCCTCGCCCAAACGCGCGAAATCAGCAGAGAGTATGGAGGGCGCAATCACAAAAGGCTGCATGAGGTCCGCTCGGTATCGATTTTTGCGTATGTTACTGCCTCAACGGAGTCGACGCGACTGATCAGAGAGCGTTAAACGTTGAGCGCCGCCAGACGCTCAGGCGTGCCGACGTCGTTCCATAGGCCTTCAAACCTCTCACCCGATAAGTGCCCCCGCAGAATGGCGTCATCAAGGAGCGGTTTGAGTGCGCGCTTGCCGCGCTCGTAACCGGCAAAAAAATCGGCTGCGTAGAGTGCAATGCCGCTAAAGGTCAGCGTATTTCTTGATCGGGCTTCAGAGGTCACAGTGTCTTCAGGTTGCTCCACCTTGCCGTCAACTAGGCGAAAATCGCCCTCGGGATGATGGGTTGGATTGTCAACCAACACCAAGCGGCCCTGCCCGGAATCAATGGCTCTATCGATCAAGCGCTTGAAGGGATAGTCGCAGTAGACATCACCATTAACCACGATAAATGGCGCTTCACCCAGGAGTGGCAGGGCTTCAATGATCCCCCCCGCCGTTTCCAGCGGCGCCGCCTCTCTGGATACCCGGATGCGAAGGCCCCAGCGACCGCCATCGCCACAAAAGGCGGCGACCTGGTCTCCAAGGTATGAGGCATTAACCACCACTTCGCTGATCCCGGCGTCGCGCAAGCGGACCAGGTGATGCTCGAGCAAGGGCACACCGCCGACCTTTAGAAGCGGCTTCGGGGTCTCATGGGTGAGAGGGCGCATCCGCCTGCCCTCCCCCGCCGCAAGAATCATTGCTCTCACCAGAGTGACCTATTCTGCATAGCCTTCTACATAGCCTTCTGCATAGCCAGCCCGTTTAGTACTTATCGGTCCGCTGACCGCTGTACCAGTGCTGACTCGCTACCTTCGGCATCACTGCTTCCTCAAACCAATCTGCGAAAGCGCCAACCGCGGGCTCCGCGTGATATCGCGCCAAAGCCTCGCGCACGTAGTCGAGCACCAGCGGTAAGTCATTTAGGTAATCGGGCTTCTGGTCGCGCAAACACAAC
Organism: Luminiphilus sp.; assembly: GCA_016778085.1. Taxonomy (GTDB): domain Bacteria; phylum Pseudomonadota; class Gammaproteobacteria; order Pseudomonadales; family Halieaceae; genus Luminiphilus. The sequence goes on from JADHQF010000117.1 coordinate 3,165, forward strand.
CGGGCAAAAACACCCATGACACGGAGATGCCGTTGCAGCCCTACCAGATCAAACTGGCGTGCGAAGGCTTGTGCATCATCGGAGATCTCCACCCCCTGCGCCATCAGCTGCTCACGGTAAGCACCCAACCAGCGGAGCTGATCGTCTCTCGGCCAGCAGATGTAACAGTCCTTGAGCAGAGAGACAGGGTCGTAAGTCACAGGCCCCAGCACCGCATCCTGAAAGTCGATCATGCCCAAGCGGCCATCAGCGAGACACATGATGTTGCGGCTGTGAAAATCGCGGTGCACCACGCACTGCAATTGCTCCCTGAAAACGGAGACAAGCAGAGCCAGCAACTCCTGCCAGATTGCTGATGGCAGATCTGCTTGGGCGAGGCCGAGATGTTTTTGCAGAAACCACTCGGGAAACACTGATAATTCGTCTGCAATCCGCTGCGCGTCGAATACCGGCAGATCGGCATCGACGCAAGGTATGGTCACCAACCCGCTAAGTTCACCTAGCGCCTGCGAATACAGGTTATCCGCGGTAGCAGGCGTGAGCCGTACCGAAAGCAATACATCCCCAAAATCCTCCATGAGGAAGAAACCGCTGTCGAGGTCGCTCGCTAGTAGCGAGGGCACCACAAGTCCCGCTCGATGCAATAATTTTTGAACTGCGAGAAAGGCCTCGTTGTTCTCTGACGGCGGAGACGATGCGGCAATCAGCGTTTCATCGTCAGTCGACATCACGAGCGGGGGCTCAGACAGTTCGTTCGGAGAAGCCTGTTCTGTTATCGCCGAGTCGCCGGCACCGGGGACCTGACTGGATGTTGCGGGCGACCCTGCGGACAGCGACACACGAAAATATCGCCTAGGACTGGCATCGCCGGCTATCTGGCGCACATTCAGTGCGGCTTCCGGCACCTGCAGCACCCTAGAGAGCCACCGACACAGCTGCGCTTGCGGTTGCGCGGTCTGCATATTGTGGTGTGATTTCTCGCCGTCTGACAATCGATGTCCCCAGTTCGGACCGATCCTGAAGCAGGCATTATGACCCCCTTCTTGACATCAATCGAATGGGAGGCAAGCGGACGCCGCATGCTTTATGATTCTGGGCCCGACCCGGATCGATCACTCCACTTGCCTTTAACCAGCTCAGCCACCTTCTTTGCGCGACAGCCGCTTGTTATGGCCGTGCTCACTGCATCTGTGAGCCTGACCTCAGGGCTTGTGCAGGCTGACGGTCTCACCGAGGTCTCAGTAGCGCCGTGGCCGGACTGGACGCCGATCAAGGTCATTCCCCTTGATCAGGCCGCACTTCGTTGCCGGCAATGTCAGGGGCAGTTTCTGGATCCTCTGGCGAATGTCGACCAGAGCGTACCGCCGGGTGAGGCTGATCTGGAGGTGACAGCGGACGACAGCGAAGTCACCGAAACCAAGCTCTATTTCAATGGCAACGTCAGTGTGCAGCAGGGATACCGCAGCGTTACCGCTGATGCGGTGGAGATAGATCGACAGAACGAAACCGCAGTGGCATCAGGGAACGTGACCCTGCGTGAGCCCGGCGTCGTGATGACCGGCTCGGAGATTCGGTACAACAGTGTGTCTGAGCAAGCTGATCTGAGCCATGCCCAATATGTCCTTCATGATCGCCAGCTGTCCGGCAGTGCCCAGGCCCTGATTCGGCACGCTGACGGCAACATCGCGATCAGCGAGGGCGCCATGACCTACTGCGCACCGGATGATCCTTCCTGGGTGCTCTATGCCGAGTCGCTAACAATTGATCCCGAACAGGGAGAGGGTGAGGCTTGGGGCGCAAAACTGAAGGTCGAGGGGGTGCCCGTTCTTTATCTCCCGTGGGTGCAATTCCCCATCGATTCGCGCCGAAAAACTGGGCTGCTATTTCCCGACATAGGGAGTGACAGTCGCGGTGGACTGGATATCACTCAGCCCATTTATTTCAATCTGGCGCCCAATTACGACGCACTTTACCGCCCACGTCACATAGAAGAGCGAGGACTATTACACCAAGGGCAAGGGCGCTGGTTGAGTGAAACGGCCGGCTATTGGGAGATGAATGGCGGTTGGATTGGCGATGACGAGCGCTACCAGAATGCCAGCCCCACAAATAATTCCCACCGGTGGCTGTTTAACACGCAACACAATGGGGAATTCGGCCCCGCGTGGCGAACCAAAATTGCCTACACCCGGGTCAGCGACCCGGAGTACATACGCGACCTCGACAACAACCGGCTCAGCGCGCAGCGCCAAACCGCATTACAGCAGCTGGGTAGAGTCGACTGGTTAGGAGAAGACTGGCAGGTTGGCCTGGACGTGGAGAGATTTCAGTCCCTCGCCGACGATATTCGTAACGACTATCAGAAGCTGCCACAGATCACCGCGAGGTGGCGTGGCGACCAGAACTGGATGGGCGTAGAACCGATCCTGCTCACCCAGCTATCGCACTTTGACAGTGAATCTGTGCGCGTGACCGGCGAGCGTCTCTATATGGAGGCAGGCCTGACCATGCCTAATCGATGGGCCTATGGTTTCCTCACGCCTACCGTGAAATATCGATCTGTCTCCTACGAGCTCGATGACTTTCCACTCATCGAGGATGACTCTCCGGACGCCGGCTCGGTGATGGCCAGCCTCGACGGAGGGCTGATTTTTGAACTCAAAACCTCACTGTTTAT
>JADHQF010000118.1 GCA_016778085.1 Luminiphilus sp.
TGACGAGTGCCGAGGTGTTGTCGGCCACGTTGGTCACAACAGCGCTCGGGGGGAAGTCATCTCCCCAGGCAAATCGTCGTAGGGCATCGCCTTCTACCCGGGCAGCAAAGGCCCACTCTGCCTCGCTGGGCAAACGGTAGCCGGTGCTACTGGGATTAAAGCCGATGATGATGCCCTGATTCTCGCGATAAAAAGGCGGCAGGCCCTCGAGCCGGCTCAGCCAGTTACAGAAGCTGGCTGCTTGCTGCCAGCTGATGCCTGCCACCGGCTGGTGGTCGCGATCGAGTGAGTAGCTCTCGATCAGGCCCGAGTCATGAGTGGCCTCGTACTGGCGGAACTGCGCGTTGGTGGTCTCGGTGCTCGCAAGGTAGAAAGCGCGCCGCAATTCAACCGGATGTTCGACTTCGTTGGCACGCCGTCCCGGGTCGCGACGCGACGCGCCCATGGTGAAGGGGTTCTGGGCTTCTACTGAGGGATCCACCAGCACCAGCGTTTGGCCCAGTGGCGTCGTGATTGTCGGCGTCATCGCCGCCTTGCGCGCTGCGGCTTCCGTCAAAAGCGTCACGCTGATCTGCTGCGGCAGCCCGGGTTTCGGCAGCACCTCGGTCTCGAAGGTGGCATACCCGTCAAGTTGCACGGCGATACGCTGCTGCACCGCTGGGAGCGAGAGGCTTTGACTCCCCGAGCCCACGCGCTGCCCGTTAATCAGTATGTCCGCCTCTGCCGGCTCGATGGCAAAACGCACCTCACCCAACTCGGGTTTCAACGTGATGGCCCGACTGGCGGTTTCCCCCCGGGCCAAAGTCAGTGAGAGGCTAGCGCCGAGGTAGCCGGCCTTGGAGAGACTGATGGCGTGGCGATCGCCGGGGCTCAGGGGCACAACCAGCGGTGTCAGGCCGGCGAACGCGCCGTCCACCGTCACACCCGCACCCGGTGGCGTGCTCTCCAGCGTCAGAGTGGCATCGGCCGGGGTCAAGGTCACCGCGCCGAGGTCCTGATCCACACCCGCCACGATGCTCAAAGGCAGCGATAGGGGTGTAAAGCCCGGTGCGCTCAGCGTCAGCTCGCGCTCGCCCGAGAGCACTTCCACACCGGTGGCAGTTGTCTCGGCGGGCTGGCCATCGATGCTTACGGTCACGGTGGCGGGCGTCGCACTGAATCGGACGTTCGCCCAATCCGGCAACAACACGACGTCCACCGTTTGGCTCTGGTTACGGCCAACGACGTCGATTTGTCCTTGCCAGCGCTGATAGCGATCGAGCACGGCTTCCACACGGTAAACGCCTGCCTCGAGCGTCAGGTCCACCAGCGGTGCAGAACCTAGGGACAGCTCATCCAGAATGATCTCGCCGCCGGCGGGTTGCGTGGCGATGGTCACCGTGCCGGGAAGGGGGGCAAGGCGAATATCGAGCTGCTGGGTATCGGCATCGCCCACCGTAATGGTTTGCTCGTAGGGGTGATACCCCTCGGCGTTAATCGAGAGCGTGTAGTTCCCCGGTCGCACCAGAAGCCGTTCTCCAAACGACCAGTTCAGTCCACTCAGTGAGAAGCTGGGTTCCGCCTCGGCATCAATGTTCAGGGTGAGGGAGCGCGCGGTGAAGAGAAAAAACAGCAGCGCAGCGATCAGCACCCCGGCAACGCCGAGCGCAATCTGGGTCGCATTGACGCGCTGTTTTTTTTCGGATGACTGACTCAGCGGCTCGAAGGCGGTCGCTGCCAACTGGTCACCGCCCTGCGAGGGCGTTGCCGGCGAGAACGCGTCAGGCTTTAGGGTGTCAGGTGTGTCGCTGTCAGAGTCGCGTTCGTTCATGGTGCTAGCTCAAATCGTCTCGACACAGCGTACCTCGACCGCATTCGCTTGGTCGGGTCGCACCTCGAATTTGATCCGCACGTCGCGGTAACCGTTGCGGATGCCCACGGCGGTGTAAACGCCGGGACGCAGCGACAGTGTTTGTTCTGCCAGCGTGCCCAGCCGCTTGACGCGCAACAGCGTGATGTCGGTGAGTCCATCGGAGATCATGGTCACCGCCACAGGGGTGCTGGCATAGGCGAGGGTATCGCGCGCCGCGGTCATTTGCGCCTGCAAACGCGGGCCGGGATCGGGAATCGCTTCTGCCTCGGCAAGTGTTTCTTGTGCGAGGCGCATGATACGAGCGTCGATGAGGCGGTCGCGCTCCTTTGGCATGGTCTCCAGCCGTGTGTCTAGGTCAGCCCTCGGCTCGGCGCGTGCCACACCTTCTGTGGCGAACAGCATCAGCGCGTCGATCTCAAGGGCTTTCTGGTACAGACCCACCGCGTCGGCCCAGCGCTCCTCGCGCTCGGCTTGCGTGCCTTGTTCACGCAACCCCAGCAAGGTGTTCTGGGTGCGGGCCTGCTCCAGTTCAATGAGTGCAGCACCGGGTTCCGGCGCGCCGGGTATCAGCTTCGCAGCGGCGCGGAATTGTTGCTCTGCGTTGTCGAAGGCCTTCGCCCCCATGGCGCCGTAACCCGCGGTCATGGCGTCGGTAAATTGTTGTCGGGTCAGCGCAGTGCGCAGCTCATTCAGGCGGGCGGCTGCCCGCTGGTGGGCGGGGTCTGCGCGCGTGGCGTCAGTGGCAGCCTCAACTGCGGCACCCAGGTCACCCGACGCCTCTCTCTCGGCGGCGGTATCCAGAGCAGCGATCACTGCTGGCAATGCGGCAAGTCGATCTTCCAGCGCAATCAGCCGGATATCCGATGGCGCCATTTCGGCTAGCTCGGTAAAGCGTGCCCGAGCGGCCAGCACGTCTCCGTTCTCGATCGCCGTTACCAGGGTGTCGTGGAGCGCCTCACTGCGCTCGGGCAGGCTGGCTTCGAGCTCAAGCAGCTGATCGAGCGCCAGCTGGTACTCGGCGGTGGCTGCGGTGAAGTCGCGTTCCCGGTAAGCGGTATCGCCCGCTGCGGCACGACCCAAAGCCTCCCCATAGGTGGGTTCTCCCCATCTCGCAGCACCGCGCTCTGCCAGCGATTCCTGCAGCGACAGGAGTGACTGAAGTACCTCCTGCGCAGCTCTTCTCAGCGCGCTTTCCTGCGCTTCGGCGAAGGGGCTGCGTTCATTACCCGTGTCGCTGGCGACGCTACCCGAGGCAGTGGCGTTGGCAGAAGATGGCTCATTTTGCGTGTCAGTCAGGCTAGGTCCGACGTCGTCAGGCATCACCAGCTGCGGCAGGATAAAGAAAACGAAAATGAGTAACACCGCGGCGGCGGCAAGGGCAATAACCACCAGTCGTGGTTGTCCCCCCTCGGACCCCGGGTCAGCCGATTCTGTTGTGGCTGGCGCGGGCTCGAAGGTGGTGGCAGAGAGGGGCTGCTCTTTGTGGTCGGTCACGAGTCCTGCGATTCGAGGGCCGCAGGCAGGCTGTCGGCGGGTGGAGCCGGCGGCTCCAGTGCGGCAAGCTCCGCGGCGTAGATATCGGCCAGCAGCTCGCGCCACTGATCGTATTGGTCTTCCACGTTGCCCGTCAGGCGCACCGTGCGGTCCTCGAGCTCGATCACCCTCGGCGTGATTTCGGCGTCTAATGATTGCCCCAGTTCTTCCAGTGCCAGTGAGTGAATATTGGATTCGGCGCGTTTCTCCAGGCCGCTTTTGAGCAAAGCGCCACCACCGATGACGCCAACGGCGCCGGCGCTACGTGTGGTGCGGCTACCCGATGTCTGGGCGAGCACACCTGCGAGGATCGCTGCACCGCCAGCAATCATCTCGCGTTGCGCCTCGCTCTCCAGTTCACGGAGTGCGACGGTCTCCTCGTAGCTGGCCTTTCTCCACTCCTGATAAGGGCTATACATGTCTTCGGCAAAGCCTGAGTAGTGGCCTTGAAGTGTGTCGACAAAGACATAGTGGCGTTGGCGCAGACCGCGCACGCGGTTCAGCATGGGGTCATCCTCTGCCGGTAATCGGCGCAGGCTGATCTGGCCTTTGCCATCTTCCTCGAGGTAATCCGCAAAGGCGCCGTTGGCGAAATCCCGGGCGAAACGCATCTCTGCTACCTGGCGGATGGTGACGCGTTCTTCGGAGGGGAGTCGGTTAAAGATGGCCAGCATGTCGTTAGCGATCATGCGATACACCGCGAGAAACGGATCCTGCTTGACGCGTGTGCCCTGTTCATAGGCGTAGCGGCTAGTGATCCCTTGATAGCGCTTGTCCAGCCAGAGTGTGCCGCGCGCGTCACTCACCAGAATTTTCAGCTCCAGCGCTTCGCCATCCGAGCGCAGTATGGTGCCGCGCACCAGCAAATCAGAAAATTGTCGATCGTCGGGCACGACTCTGACAGCGCCCCAGCCACCTTGCTCGGTAAGTACCTCGGCGAGCTCCGTCGCCATAAAGGTGGCTTCGGCTTTGCGCACCTCGGGGTAGACCTGTTCCTCGTCTTCGACAGTGCTGATGCCCGGATCCAGTATGACGACGCCAACATCGAGCAACTCTGCTTCTGGCGTGAGCGTCGCGGGAGCATCGAGTACGGGTACGGAGGTCGACTTGACGGTCTCCGACACGCAGCCCGTGAGTAAGACCATGCCAAGGAGAAGCGAGAATAGGGTGCGGATCATGCGTCGGGCTCCGCAATGCCTTTGTACTTGCGATATTCAGCCCACAGCTTTTCGCGGATAGCCGGGTCGGGCTCCCGCATCGCTGCTTCGCGAAGCTGACGGGCCACCACGTCGTCGTCATTGCCATTGGGGATATCCGGTGGCGGTGGGTATTTGGCGCCATCTGTGGGTGGTGCGCCACTGCGCCCGCCGACGCCTCCACCCACGGAGCCACTACCGGCGCTGGCCATCCCACCACCAAAATTGGGTTCCTCAGATTCGGTGGGATCTATCGCGCTACCCGCGGTCTGCGCAGTCTGAGCAGCGCGCTCACGTGCCGCCTCTCGCTGGCGCTGTTCCTCGTCATAAATGATGCCGTCGAAATCCCGGGTACTTTCGTCAAGCTGTCGGTCGAGGATGGCGACTTGCTCGGCTGCTGTCATCGGGCCGCCGGCACCCATGTCTGATTCCATGCCGCCACTGGCGCGGGTCCCCGGACCTTGCTGACCCGAAGCATCACCCGGTGCGCCGGATGATTGCGCAACCTGGCCACTGTTGCCTGCGCCGCCAGACCCATCTTCACTGCCTTCGGGTGAGCCACCCTCGGCGCCACTGCCGTCACCTTCCGAACCATAGTCCTCATCGAAGGTGGGCAGGGTATCGACCATCGAGGGCAGGTCAGCGCCGCCGGCCATATCGCCAAAGCCGGGTTCGCTGGAGGCGCCATCTCCGGCCTCCGCGCTGGTGCCCGCGGCATCGCTGCCGCTGCCCGTGCTTGCCGAGGATGCGCCGCCCTCACTGCCGGGCATGCCCCCTGCAGCGGGGCCGCTACTGCCACCACCAGTGCTTGGGCTCCCCCCGCCGGCGCTTGGGCTACCTCCGCCAGCGCTACCAGAGGAGCTGGAGCTGCTGGATCCGGAACTACCGCTGGACGAGCTCGGCGAGCTGGGTCCGCTGGCACCCCCTGAGCTCGGTGATGATGCCCCTGTGCTTGACGGAGACGACGGCGGGGTCGGTATCGAGGGCGTGGTCGGCGTGCTGGCAGAGGGGCATCCCATCAATACCAGCATTACAGCAACGACCGTGCTGGCCGCCAAAGGGCGGAGCAAGGTGGTTGTGCTAGAGCGTGAGGGGAATATGGGGGTCATCAGGGTTGCAGGGCGATCGCTTCCGCGCTGGCCGGGTTCAGATCAAAAGACCACACAATCATACCAGTCTCCACGGCGACGCCTTCCTCATATCTGGGCCGGAACCGGGTGCGCCGCATTTTGCGTAAGAGGCGGTCCAC
>JADHQF010000119.1 GCA_016778085.1 Luminiphilus sp.
GACTGGCGGTGTTTGAGGCCATGAAAATGCAGCATGAAATTCTGGCACCGGTGTCCGGTGTGGTGCAGCAATTGAATGGGCAGGTTGGTCAGCAGATGGCGGCGGGAGATGTCATCATGGTGATCGAGGAGGCCGAGGGCGCGTAAATCTGGCGTCAGTCAGCGCAAGTCTTAGGGATCACCTAACCGATTTCAGGAGTCATCATGCAACAGGCGAGTGATTTTTTAGCCGAGTCAGAAGCATTGGAGCAGCTCATCGCGCCGCTACAGGCCAGCGATTTCAGTCATCCAACGGGGTTCAAGTCCTGGACCTTTGAGACGATCATGCGCCACCTGCATTTCTGGAACCACATGGCGAACCTCGCGCTCACGGCGCCCGATGCTTTTCAGGCAGAACTCAAGCCTGCTGTAGAGGCCATGATGGCGGGCAAAACCCTGCCCAACATTGAGCTCGTTAAATTTCCCGAGGGTGGCCTCGATCTGGTGTCTCTGTGGCAAACCGGATTTCGCGAGGTCGCGGCGGCCTACCAGCAAGCCGACCCTTCTGACCGGGTCTCCTGGGTTGGGCCGAGCATGAGTGCGCGCTCATCGATTACCGCACGGCAGATGGAAACCTGGGCACACGGTCAGGCGATTGCTGATGAACTCGGTATTGAACGCAGCGAGGATGATCGCATCCGCAACATCGTGGTATTAGGTGTGAATACCTTTGGCTGGTCTTTCACGGTGCGTGGCATGGAAGTGCCGGAGGAGCCGCCTGCGCTGCGCTTGACCTCGCCGTCTGGCGAGTCATGGGAGTATGGGAGCCCAGATAGCGATCAGGTCATTCGCGGCATGGCACACGAGTTCGCCCAGGTGGTCACCCAGACCCGTAACATCGCCGATACCCAACTGGTGTGCGAGGGCGAGGTTGCCCAGCTTTGGATGAAGAATGCGCAGTGCTTCGCAGGTGCTCCGGCAGAGCCGCCCGCGCCGGGGTTCCGCCGAACCAAGTCTCCAGTTTAACCGTGCAGTCATAGCCTCGGCACTTGCAGTGGCTCGGGGCCTTGTTGGAGTCCGTCGTTAAAAAAAACCATTCACTACGCGAAGTGGCTTATCAAGAAGTTGCCAGGCGTTTGAAGGGCTGGGCGATAGATCATGTCACTCGCTGGGGTGAATGCGATTCATCATTCTCCGGAGCCCCAGCCAGAAGAGCTCCGCGTCTGAGTAACCCGTGATGCGATCCAATTCCTGGCAGTTCTGAATCTGTAAAAAAGTGGGCGTGCCGATAACCGCCGCTGAGGCGCACTCGACCAGCTGATGACGACGCGCTTGCCAGTCATCGATTAAAACTCGCTCCATCGGCAGCGCGAGTGATTCATTGGTCTTGGGGTAGATGGCGCCGACTTCGCCATCAAACTGGCGGCAGGCGCCACATTCTGGACTGTAAACGTAGATCAGCACAGGCTGGCCGTTGCGGGCTTCCGGATCAAGCGCGGCCTGCGAAGGCATTGAGGTCGCGCCGACAATCAGCGCGGCAAAACCGAGCATGAGCAATGTGACTCTCATCAGAGCTTGATGTAACCCCAACCCTCGCGCGCCTGCAGCCTTCCGAGTGCGGCGACCCCCGACGGCACGGTTTCCACGCCAAAGGCGAGGTCGTCCTCAGTCAGGTTGTAGTAGTTGAGTGTTGCTTCGCAGGCAAAAATACGGATGCCCGAGGCCATCAACTGCTCCATTTGTGCGCTGTACTGCCCACCATTGGCGTCTTCAGCACCCTCGAGAGCCGGCTTGACACCATTCCCAATCAGGATGACACGCGTTTCGATATCCGGGTTGAAAGTATGGTGTCGCGCCACCTGAGCGAGCATGCGGTTCATGCTGCTTTCGGAGTCCAAATGAAAAACGACTCCCGGGCCCTCGGCATCGGCGCTGCGGATGGCAGGTGACAGCGTCAGACAAGCGAGCAAGGTCAGCATGAGCAATCGGGGCATGGGGTTCTCCTACTAAGGATGGGCCGTCAATATAGGCCGCTTGGTATTGGTGGCGCTGCTTTTCACGCCACTATGCTTTAAGTCACCTCTGTTTTTGGTGCCTGGGTTGATGTTGGATAGGCATCTCGCGTTGATCCGATATCCGGCGCGCGTCCAAGGCCGCAGGTGCGCTACACTCTAGCCGTACCGCCATTAACAGGTGCACCATACGGTCTGGCGTATTGCTTGGCAAAAACACAGTGTGTCGCTTGCGGCCGTGTTAAAGGCAGTTTAACATTAAGTTATATGCTTATATAAAAAAATAATAACGGCGCGAAAGACCGCGGGCTTGCTAAACAGCGCGGGCGAACGCAGTAACACAGGAAGACCCCGGGGGAGGAGAAGGATGGCATCAGACGCCGAGCAGGGTCAGCTCCAACCCGCGCCGGAATCCTTTTTGCCCAAAGATCTGGTTGAGGATATCTCTCGAGACGGGATTAATGCTGGCCGCCGCAGCCTGCTGCAAGGCGCTTTTGCGGCAGCGACCGCATCCATGGTAGCGCCGGCACTAATGGCAGATGACGACCCCGATATCGTCAACCTGCCCAGCTGGACGCGCAGTTTGGGTAAGCCGGTGGTCGCCAATCCGTACGGACAACCATCCCCTTTTGAGGCCAATATCGTCCGGCGTCAGAGTCCGGGTCTTACCCGCACCGACCAGTCCAGCGTGTCGTTTACGCCACTGCAAAACTTGTTCGGCATGATTACCCCCAGTGGTCTGCACTTCGAGCGCCATCATCAGGGCTGGGTCGACATCGATCCGCGACGACACAGGCTAATGATCAACGGGCTGGTAGAGACCCCATTAGTCTTCACTATGGAAGAACTGCTTCGCATGCCAAGCGTGTCACGCATCCACTTCCTCGAGTGTGGCGCTAACACGGGACTCGAGTGGGGCAATGTGGCGGTGCCCACTGTGCAGTACAGCCACGGAATGTTGTCAGCTTCTGAATTCACGGGCGTCCCTGTCTCCTTGCTACTGGAGCGGGCGGGTTTTGACCGCAAACGCGCGACCGTGCTGCTGGCCGAAGGTGCCGACGGTTCCAGCATGACGCGCACCATCAATCTCGAGAACGCATTGGACGATGCGCTGGTGGCCTACGGTCAAAACGGCGAAATGTTGCGCCCGGAAAACGGCTACCCCCTGCGGCTGGTCGTGCCCGGTGTGCAGGGCGTGTCGTGGGTGAAGTGGCTCCGGCGACTTGAAGTGGGCGATGCGCCCTGGGCGACCAAAGATGAGGTCGCGCACTACGTGGATCTGATGCCGGATGGCACGCACCGTCAGTACACCTCTATTCAGGAGGCGAAGTCGGTGATTACGGCACCTTCCGGCGGGCAAAAGTTGTTGAAGCAGGGCTATTACGACATCACAGGTTTGGCCTGGAGCGGTCGCGGCAACGTGGAAAAAGTTGAGGTGTCGGTCGATGGTGGCCGCAACTGGCGTGCGGCGCGCTTGGAGGGACCGATCCTGCCCAAGGCGCTGACCCGCTTTCACTGTGATTGGGTTTGGCAGGGAGAGGAGGCAATGCTGCAGTCCCGGGTCACCGACAGCACCGGTTATATCCAGCCCAGTCGCGCAGAGCTGGTCCAGGTGCGTGGCACGCGATCGATCTATCACAACAACGCCATGCAGACCTGGCGAGTGGGCGCTGACGGCGAGGTACACAATGTCCAGCTGGGCTAAAGCGCTCGTCTTGTGGCTGTGCGCGATGGTGATGACGCCGTGGACTCTGGCTTTGCCCGAGGGTCTCGACGATTTAGGTAGACCCGCGACGGAGGGCGAAGTTGCGGCCTGGGATATCGACGTGCGCCCTGACTTCGTCGGTCTCCCGCCAGGCAGTGGCGATGTGTGGGCGGGAGAGGAAATTTGGCTGGCCCAGTGCGCCTCTTGCCACGGTGACTTTGGCGACTCCAACGAGATCTTTGCACCCTTGGTGCTGGGCAACATCACTGAAGATGATATCGCTACCGGGCGGGTGGCCTCGCTGACTGACCCCGGCGTGACCCGGACCACCTTGATGAAGGTGCCGACCCTGTCGACACTCTGGGACTACATCTACCGAGCCATGCCGTGGAATGCGCCCAAGTCCCTGAGTCCCGATGAAGTCTATGGGCTCGTCGCCTATTTGTTGAATCTGGGATATGTGGTCGACGACGATTTTGTGCTTTCCGACACCAACATGGCGGAGACCCAGGCACGCATGCCGAATCGAAACGGCATGAGCCTCGATCATGGTCTGTGGTCGGTTTCTGGCGTTCCGGATGTGAGTGGTTCTGCTTGCACCACTGACTGCAACGTGTCGGTCAACGTCGCCTCATCCTTGCCCGCCTACGCCATGAACGCCCACGGCAATCTCGCCGAGCAGGTGAGGGATTGGGGGCCATATCCAGGATTATGGACAGAGCCAGCAGCAGAGCCTGAGCAAGTGGCAGCGGCCAGCGCAGCAGTCGAGGCGGCTGTCGCGCCCGAGGCTGCGCTCACCGCGGGTGGCTGTTCGGGCTGCCATCAGATGGCCGGCCAACTAGTAGGGCCGGGATTTGCTGCCATCCGAGCGAAGTATGCGGGGCAGGAGCACGCGGCCTACGTACGTGACAAGATAGTGAATGGCGGCGCCGGGGTCTGGGGAAGCATGCCGATGCCTCCTATGCCCGCGGTGGATGACGAGGCGCTGCAACAGATTGTGGCCTGGTTAACTTCAGGTGAAGAATAAAAAAGGAGTGATCGAGACGATGACAACGACCTATTCAAAGGGGATTTCGCGCCGAGGCTGGCTGCGCTGGACGGCAATACTGGGTGTCGCGGTGGCGCTACCCAGCCGTGTGTGGGCAGCTGTCGCCAGACCGGAAGCGGCATTTGGCGCGACCGCACTGGATGACGCGCTGGCGGCTCTGGGTGATGCGCCGCAGATGCATGAGGGCATCCAGTTTACGACGCCTGATATTGCCGAGAATGGTGCCGTGGTGCCCATCCGGGTTGAGGTCGATTCCGGGGCCCTGCCGAATGTGTCCAAAGTTTCCGTGTTGGTGGAAATGAACCCCAACCCGCTTGCAGCCTCGTTTGATATCCCGCCCGGTACCGAGGTCTACATTGAGACGCGGGTGAAGGTGGCGCAAACCTGCACGCTTTATGCAGTGGCAGAGGCCGACGGACAGTTATACATGCAGTCGAGGGAGACCAAGGTCACTCTCGGCGGATGTGGCGGTTAAGGAGGGCACCATGGCAGGTCGAATCAAGATTCGCGCCCAGAAAAAGGGCGACGTGACAGAGGTTAAGGCATTGATGCGCCATCCGATGGAAACCGGAATGCGCAAGGACCAGGCGGGGGATCCTATCCCTGCGCATTTTATTACCGAGGTGGCGGTGTTACATGGTGATCAGCCTGTGATGCAGGGTCATTGGGGTGCAGCGGTGTCCGCCAATCCTTTTCTCGGCGTGCGTTTTGCAGGCGGGGAGGCGGGCGATACCGTGCGAGTCGTCTGGACCGATAATCAGGGCGGTACCGGCGAAGGTGAAACCACGATCCGCTGACCGTGAATGTGCGGGGAACAACTTTGAAGAAACGTAATTTGGGGTTCACATGGTTCGTGGCATGGCTGTGCGCAGCGCAGCTGGCGGCGGACGACGGGGTATTCGATCAGTACCGGGATCTGATGGGTGATGACAACCCGGCGGTTTTTGTTATCGATGAGGGGGAAGAGCTGTGGTTCGCGCCGCAAGGTCCCGAGTCTGCCACGCTGGAAGCCTGTGATCTGGGATTGGGCCCCGGGGTGACTTCGGGTGCCTATGTGCGATTCCCGCGCTACTT
>JADHQF010000120.1 GCA_016778085.1 Luminiphilus sp.
CCGTGAAAGCCTCTGAGACCACCAAAGCCAGCGCGGCGGGCAGGTGTTCTGCGCTGAGGCCAATCACCACCACCGCGGCGATCACGTAGATCAGACCCATCACCGGCACCAGCACCGCCGCCACCTGCGCGATGGACCGGATGCCCCCGATGATCACCGCGGCAATCACCGCCGCCAGCGCCAGCCCGAACAGCCAGCCCCGGTCAGCAAAAAAAGAGGTCTCGCCGCCGGTGATCACCACGAACTGGGCAAAGGCCTGGTTGGACTGAAACATATTGCCGATGCCCAAACAGCCAATGACCAAGGCGAGTGCATAGAAGGTGCCAAAGCCCTTGCCGATGCCTGGCCAACCCCGCTCCCGAAAATAGGCCTCCATATAAAACATCGGGCCACCTGACACCGAGCCGTCGGCGTTATAACGCCGGTACTTAACGCCCAGCGTGCACTCCACCAGCTTGGTCGACATCGACAAAAGCCCAGCGATGAAGAGCCAAAACGCCGCTCCCGGGCCACCGAGGGAAATCGCCACGGCCACGCCGCCAATGTTGCCCACGCCGACCGTGCCTGACACCGCTGTGGCAACGGCCTTGAAGTGACTGATCTCACCGCGGGCGTCAGGATCTGCAAAATCGCCGCGGGCATGACGAATCGCAAGCCACAGCGCTCGCACATTGATGAGCCGCAGATAAAACGTGAAAAATAGGCCGGCCACTGCCGTCCACATCACAATCAGCGGCACGTCGGTGCCAGCAATGGGTATCGTGTAGAACACAAAAGACGATAACGCTTCTGCGATGGGGCCGAGGTGCGCCTCCACCCACTGGTCGGGAGACAGGCTCACCCCCACTGCACCGTATGGCGCAATACCTGTTGGTAGCCGTTGAAGTTCGGCACCTCGTCGAGCAGACCTTTTTCCTTCAGTAATACGCGGAAACCGGGCAAGCGGTAACAGGGCACACCGGGCAGCAGGTGATGCTCGAGGTGGTAGTTCACAAAGTGCGGGGCCATCAGAAAGCGCTGCCAAACCGGCGCTTCAACCGTCCGGGTATTGAAACGGGGATCGGGGTTTGTCGCATCGGGCACTGCCGCGTGCTCCGCGATTTGTCGCAGTCGCGCCACTAGCATGTAAGACGTCATCAGGCTCGCAAACCAGAGCCACCAGGTCCAGCCAATGCCCAGCAACATAAGGATTGCGGCCAACGCCGCCTGCACGCCCACCTGCTTGAGCAGTAAAGATTTGCCATCGGAACTGCGGCCACCAAAGTGAACCAACCCGCCGCGCAGGATGCCCGCTATCAATTTGAATCCGGTCTGTCCTGTCAGATCACGCACCACCTTGCGCCGAAAGCTTATGCCATCGACGGGGTAAGCCTGGTAATTGGGGAGGTCGGGATCCTCGGGGGTTCCGGCCAGCCGGTGGTGATCGAGATGCCCGGTGGCATAGGCAGTCAGATCATTCAGCGTGGGCAGCGCACACAGCCACTGCCCCACCCACTGATTCAACACGCGGCTGGCGAACAGGGTGTTGTGACCGGCTTCATGCATGAGTACCGACAAACCCAGCTGGCGCCCCGCCAACAGTACCCAGACCAGTAAGATCGTTATGGGATGTGGGAAAGCGCCCGCAAGTAGCAGCAACCCCATCGTCAGCGCCCAGGTCGAGAGCACCAGCCACCACGCCCACAGATCGCTGCGCTTCAGCACCTGCTCTCGCTCAGCCAGGGTCAGATAGTCGTTGATCTTTAGCATGCCCACCTCTTCATGGACCAATTATCAGTGATTTGCACGTTACCGCAAACGGGGCGCTTGCAAGGCGTTGCAATCACTTAAAGCGCTGGACCTAGTCATGGCATGACATGTGCTCATGGGGCCGCGCGGCCACAGCACGTTTAGAAGGGAAAAACGCGCGGCAACAGCGCCAGCACCACAATCGAATACGAAAGCGATACCAGCCAGCCAAAGCGCAGGTAATCCGCGCGGCTGTAACTGCCGAGGTTTTGCACCATCAGGTTAGTGGTGTAGCCATAGGGCGTAAGGAATGAGGCGCTGCCACCCAACGCGACCGCCATTACAAATGCCATGGGATCGAGCCCCGCGGTGAGCGCCAATGTGTACCCCAATGGGAACATCAGGGCGGCCGCAGCATTGTTGGTAATGAGTTCGGTCATCGCCAGTGTAAGGAGGTAGACCAAAATCAGCATCGCTATCGGTGGCACGCTGCCAATCAGAGGGCCGAGGAAGGTCATGGCATGGCCCATGAGCCCGGAATCCATGACCGCCTGGCTGATGGCCAGCGCGGAGGAGACAATCAACCACATTTCGAAGGGGAAGCGACGCCGCAACTCGGCCGTGCTGAACAATTTCATCGCCAGCATCAGCAAAAGCAAAAACATCAGGCCTGTTGCCAGCGGCACCCAGCCCATGACCGAGGCTGCCACGGCGGCGGACATGGCCGCGGCCACCGTCAGGCTCTTGCCGGTTGAGAGGCTGTTGCTGGCAACACTGCTGTCAACCACCAAGAAATTACGACTCAGGTTACTGCGCTTTTGAAAATCGGGCCCCACGGCGAGCATCAAGGAATCACCACCGCGGAGCGCAATGTTGCCCAACTGCCCCGAAAGGCGCTCACCATCCCGATGCACGCCCACCACCGCCGCATCGAAGCGGGAGCGAAACTCGCTTTCTTTAATCGAGTGCCCGATCACCGCCGAGCCCGGCAAGAGCACGACCTCGGTCAGGTTGGTGCCGAGCAGTCCCTCATCGATGGCAAAAGAGCGCAGCCCATGAAAGCGCTCCAGAATACCCACCTGGGAGACATCGCCCGAAAAAATCAGTCGGTCACCCGCCTCCAACTGCTCATCGGGTGCAACGGGGGTCAGCAAACGCCCCTGGCGGGCAATTTCCACCAAAAACAACTCCCCGAGGTCGCGGAGCCCGTTGTCTTTCACAGATTTGCCAATCATTCGAGAGTCGTCAGCTACCACCATTTCCACCAGAAACTCGTTGACCTGTGCATTGTCCCTGTCTGCCGAAGGCAACACTCTGGCCATCACCAGCATTGCCGCCAGCCCCGCCAGCGCCGCCGGCAAGGCGACCGGAAGAAATGCGAAGAAGGGAATACCCTCCCCGGTAATGTCCTCGAGAAAACTGCTGACAATCAGGTTGGTCGATGTCCCGATCAGTGTCAGCGTGCCACCCAAAATCGCGGCATAGGAGATGGGCAACAAAATTTGGCTCGCGGCGTGGTGAGGGTTCTTACGAAGCGTGCCGGCGAGGGTCGCAACTACAGCAGTGTTGTTCACAAAAGCGGAAAACAGCATCGTCATACCAGAGAGACTCAGCAGAGTCCGAGGCAGAGAGCCTTTCACCGCTCGGCTGGAAATCGCCAGCAACCACGGCAAGCGCTCGAGGCCCACCGACACCATGAGCAGAAGTAACAGCGTGACTAAGCCTTCGTTGGTTGCCTTAGCCATCACCGTTTGCATGTTGATCGTCCCCACCAACACACAGGCGGCCATCGCCAACGCGAACAGCAGCGCGGGTGACAGACGGCTGAAAATCAAAGCAACGATCAAGGCCGCCACAATGAGGGCAATCAGCAATGACTCCATAGGTTTTGTCGCATGCAAATCCAGCGAACAGAATACGCGCTCTTTAGATGACACAAAAACCCCGAAATCTGGTTATCCTCCCGCTTCGCCGATAAGCTTTACTCTTAGATGGGCGACAGCGATTTGCCGCGCGGCGTCGGCCATAACCTATTTTTTTAAACTGACTGAGGAATGACAGATGCTTGCCTATACGACCCTTGGCGTTTCAGATTTTGAGCGGGCAAAGTCCTTTTATGAGGCGCTGTTGGCTGTGATCGGCGCGCAGTATGTGTTGGGCAATGAGCGGATTGCGCTATTCGGCCATGACGTGACCAACCCCATGCTGGCGGTGTGCATCCCCTACGACGAGGGCGAACCGAGCGCAGGTAACGGCACAATGGTCGCTATTCGCGCAGGCGGTCCTGCAGAGTGTGACGCCATGTACGAGAAAGCCATTGAGCTGGGTGCGACCTGTGACGGCCCACCCGGAGAGCGCAGTCCGGGCTTTTTCTATGGCGGCTATGTACGTGACCCCGACGGGAACAAACTGTGCTTTTGCCAGATCGGTCCACAGTAGTCTCCTCAAAACCCATTTTGTTTCACTGATTCACTCCCATCATTGGAGGCTGGCAATGCGTCTCTCCCCCTTACTGAAAAAATTTGCCCTGCTCTGCTTCAGCTTGTGCGGCAGCATCGAGGCTTGGTCCCACGCCCAAACCGACCTGATCACAGTGGAAAATGGCGACCAGATCACCGGGGCTGTGAATTCGATGAGCGCGGGAAAGCTGTCACTCAGCACCAGCTATGCGGGCACGGTTAATATCAAGTGGCGGGAAATCAAGCAGATTGAGAGTCGCTATCTCTACGAGATCAGGCTCGATGACGGCGAGCGTCTTTATGGCCGCTTCGCCGCTAATGACATAGAGAACCAGCTGACCCTGCGGGTGTCAGGGGAAAACAGACAGATCGATATTGATGACATCGTGGAGGTGCGATCGATCGAGGAACAGCTGGAAGACAAACTCGATTTACAACTGAGCAGTACCATTACCGCGGACCCCAACAACAAGCAGCTGGTGCTGTATGCGGCCGGCACCTACGACGTACGAGGCGGGAGAACCAACTTTTCAGCCAGGGTAGACGACACGCGATCCACCCCCCAAGGCAAACCCCCTACTAGCAGTAATTCCTCGTTCATGCAGGTCTCCAGAGAATTCTGGCGCGAGCGAGGCACGGCTCAGTCCTATCGCGTGTTGAATGCTCGCTATGACACTAACGATGAATTGAACATCGACCATCGTGGTTCACTGGGCTTTGGTGTGGGCCGTTACCTCATCAATGACCTGGGACATGAATTAGCGGTGCAAGCGGGGATTCAAGGTACGCAGGAGTGGAGAGGCAGCTGTGACGAACAAACTCAGCCAGGGAGACAAAACAACGTCAGCACTATGGCGCTGACCGATGACGAGACGGCCGGCGAAGACGAGGGCAACCCGAGAAAATCGCTAGAGCGGTGCAGCGACGCCGAACTGTTTTTCAACGTCAATTGGCACCTATACAGCTTTCAAAACCGTGACATGGATATTTACATCACCGGTAGTACTTACCCCTCACTGTCTGACTGGGGACGCGTGCGCGGCGACTTGAATGTGATCATCAACTGGGAGTTGTTCAGTAATTTTTACTGGACGGTCAATGCGCGAACCGATATCGACAACGCGGGAGATCGAGAAAACGGCACGTATGGCAATAGTGACTACACGCTGACCACAGGCATCTCCTGGAAATATTGAGAAAGCGGCTGGGGTAGCCGAGAGACTATCTCGGGGGCGTCGGCTGGCACCGGATAGTCGGGTGACTGGAGCTGGCCCGCTGACCCAGAACGAGAGATTGCGAGTGGGTCCGTTTTGGCTCGGTGGAGTTAGCTGGCGTCGCCCGGCGCCGTAGGTAGGTGCACGTCACGCTGCGGGAACGGAATGGTGATGCCCTCGGCGTCGAAGCGCTGCTTGACTGCCTTGTTGAGCGCCCACTGGGTCTCCCAGAATTCCTCCGTCTTCACATAGGCCCGCACCAGGAAATCGATGGAGGAATCGCTGAACTGTTTTACTCTGACAATGGGCTCCGGCGTGGTCAGGAAGCGCTCATCCCCTGCAATCAGGTCCTCAAGCACCTTTTG
>JADHQF010000009.1 GCA_016778085.1 Luminiphilus sp.
CGTCATCAGCGCGGCCTCCGGCGTGCCTTCATCGGGTGCGAGTCCATACTCCCAGCGCACCAGAGGCGGTAGCGACATCAGTATCGCCTCGGTGCGGCCATTGGTTTGCAAGCCGAACAAGGTGCCACGGTCGTGGACCAGGTTGAATTCCACGTAGCGCCCCCGCCGGTACAGCTGCCATTGGCGCTGCGCGTCTGTCCAGGGCGTGTTCATGCGCCGCTCCAATATTGGCGCATAGGCCTTGAGAAACCCATCGCCCACGCTGCGCATGAAGGAGAACGTCTTCTCGAAGCCCCAATCATTAAGGTCATCGTAAAAAAGCCCGCCCACTCCGCGCGGCTCCTGGCGATGGGGCAGATAAAAATAGTCGTCACACCATTTCTTCAGGCGAGGGTAGACATCCTCACCAAAGGGGTCACAAGCGGCCTTGGCGGTGGCATGCCAATGAACGGCATCTTCTTCATAGCCATAGTAAGGCGTCAGGTCGAACCCGCCTCCCATCCACCACACCGGCTCCTCGCCGGGTTTCTCTGCCATGAACATGCGTACATTGGCATGAGACGTCGGCGCGTGCGGGTTGCGGGGGTGGATGACCAGAGAAACACCCATGGCCCGAAAGCTGCGTCCGGCGAGTTCCGGACGGTGCTGTGTGGCCGACGCTGGCATGCCCGCGCCAACCACATGAGAAAAGTTCACGCCGCCCTTTTCGATCACATCGCCCTCAGCCAATACCCGGCTGATGCCGCCACCGCCTTCCGGCCGATCCCAGGATTCAGTAGCGAAAGTCGCGCCACCGTCGATGGCCTCAAGCTCCCCGCAGATCTGGTCCTGAAGTGATGTCAGGTAGGCCTCTACTGCCTCCGCATCCATGGACTACTCCTTGTTCTCTATTTAACCGCGGATGACCGATCCATCTATTACACGACGTATTGTTGATGGTTTGCCCGCCGGGTCAATAGCACCCGGAAACGCAGGTAATCTCATGCCAAAGTAACGCCGCAGCTCCCAGATACTGTGCGGTGGTGGAAGTCCGGCAGGGTTCGCACTGGTCGATACCAATGGTCCGTCAAATGCCCTGCACAACGCAGCCAAGGCCGGTGATGACGTCACACGGATCGCCACCTCGTCACTCTCTCCCGTTACCCAGGACGGAAAACACCCTTTGTGGGGCACCAGCCAGGTATTGGGCCCCGGCCAAGACGCCAGCATCATCTCGCGCTGCTCGGCTGACAGATCCCTGAGCACATCAGCAAAGACCTCAATGCTCGCACCGACAACAATCAGGCCCTTACTCACCTCACGCTGCTTCATCGCCAAAAGATCCAGAACGGCGCCTTCATCAAAAGGATCACAGCTC
Source organism: Luminiphilus sp. (assembly GCA_016778085.1). Classification (GTDB taxonomy): domain Bacteria; phylum Pseudomonadota; class Gammaproteobacteria; order Pseudomonadales; family Halieaceae; genus Luminiphilus. Next base: position 1,358 of record JADHQF010000009.1, read on the forward strand.
AGCCCCCACACGCCCTCCGCCGGACAGGCCACGACCCCGCCCGCCCAGAGCGATGCCGCCATCTGGGGCGCTCGCCACCGAGAGTGCAGTCCGGGTTCAGAGTTCAATGCCATATCAGCGCCGCGAAACAGATAGGCCCGCACCTTACCCCAGACGCCAGCCCCGTCGCCAATACCCTTACGATGCAAGACATGACCACCATGGGTGGCAGTGCTTAAGCGATCGCTGTGTACCCGCCAGACACCCGCCGAATACGACCTAATACTTCCAGTGCAGTCAAACAGGCCAGACAACGATTGATATCCCAGTTGAGATAGGCGGACAGGGTGTCTGCGCCGTGAGTGCCGCTACCGAGGAGTGCGAGCATCGCCTGTTGATCCGCGTCCAGCGTGCTCACACTGCAGGAGCCTGCTGACGCAGGCGGGTGACTCTGTGGCAATGACGCAGAAGGCGCTGTCGGCACACCTAGGTGCGCCCGCATCGCTTCAACCGACTGCACCAGCACCGCGCCATCCTCAAGGAGATACCGACAGCCTGCCCCCTCTCGATGGTAAATGGACCAGGGCAGCACCAGAACGTCTCGTCCTTGATCAGCGGCCGCACTGGCTGTGATAAGTGTGCCGCTGGGCCGCCCGGCCTCGACAACGAGGGTGGCTTCGCTGAAGCCCGACAACGTTCGGTTGCGGCGATGAAAATGATGCTTCCTCGGTGGTGTGCCCAAGGGGAACTCGCTGACCAACACCCCTTCCGCCACCACCCTTTCGGCCAGCCTCTGGTGGCGCGCGGGGTAAATCCGGTCCATCCCAGATGGCAGTACCGCAACGGTACTGCCCCCAGCGGTCAACGCTGCATCATGCGCGATGCCATCAATGCCCAGCGCCAGCCCGCTCACCACAACCAACCCCGACGCTGCAGCGGCGGCAGCGAACTCTCTGGCGGCACGACGGCCCTCAAGCGACGGCTTTCTTGTCCCGACAATCGACAACGTGGCCGCACCGAGATACGGCAAAACGCCCCGACAAAACAAAAAAGGCGGCCGATCGGGACACTCCCTCAGAAGTGGCGGGTACTCGGGGTCTCGGGGAGTGATTAAACATAGCGGTGAATCGCCAATCAGCCCTGAGGGAAAATCAATTGGCGCCGGCTTATCCAATGCGCGCTTCAGCCCTTCGAGCGCCAGCGCCTTCGCCGGCTCTCTGGCACAGCCCAATATAGCTTCGGGCGACGGGTATGCCTGAAGCACCGCATCTAGCCAGCGAGCGCTCTTCTTAATGGCGCGAGTCAGCGTGAGCCAACGGGTATCGGCGAGTTGATTGAGACCAAATTGGTGTGCCACGGCTCATCCTTGAGGCGCTCGGCCATAAAAGAGACGCCCGGCGGACGCCTCGTGATTACTTGAAAACGCGCCTCAGGGGTTACTGAGCTTATCGCCCACCGACAGCGGCTTGGTCGCCTCCAGTACCAACCCAAAGCTGGCGCGCTCATAAACAGAAAACACCATCAGCACGCCGGCGCGGGTATCAGGCAGAGGCACGGACTTGCCGGTCACGGGATCCTTCACCAGCTCACCGGCATGATCGATGGCCAGCACATCGCCAACTTGCAATGACTCCCGCGCGCCACGATTAATGACCACGATATCGAGCACGCTAATCTGGGTAACGCCCCCGGCGACACCTATCATGTAAGCGTCGGAAATCGTCTCGCTTGGGGCCTGGGGTTGATAAAACGGTTCAACTTTCGCCTCGGTGACGGGCAGCAAGCGATCACCAATCCGGACCTCTTCTCGCATCTCGCTAACGGTCATGGCCGCGACGTTCTCTCTCTCAATCGGGCCTTCCTGCAACCGGGCCTCACCGATATCGCTGACGAAAATGCCAAGGCCTTCTCCACTGACGGGGTCTTTTAATTTTTCAACGCGGCGCACCAACCGATAACTCAGAGCATCGCCCCACTTGCCCTTTCCGTACACCGTGTCGCCCACACCGCTGATGAGCCGGCCCGCGTCACCCGACACCACATAAGGTGTGCGATCCAGTGTCGCCGCCTCAACCACCTGATGTTGGCGTAGGAACGGCTCAATGTGCTGTCGCGAAATCGCCGGTATTGCCAAATCGAGTGGGCTGGCTCTCATGCTCGGAGAGAGCTTGATATCGCCCTGCTGCGCACGCACCAACCTCGGTTGCCCGGACTCCCACACCAGGCTCAGTGTGTCGCCGGGATAAATAAGGTGCGGATTGCCGACCTGAGGATTGCCGGCCCACAGCGCTTCCCATCGCCAGGGGTCGCGTAAAAACAATGCCGCGATGTCCCACAGCGTATCGCCGGGCTGGACGGTATAGGTCAAGGGGACATCGGGGTTCAGCGTCAACGGCTCATCAGATTGCGCCACCGCGCCATTGACCACAAGCAATACAGCGAGCGCGCAGGGGCGGATAAGTCGCCGGGCCACGGTTCGGCCTGATCCTCTCCGGTCGAGGATGCTACCCATGCAGTTCGCAATCCATTTGCTCACTTCCACAGCATTCACTCCATGTGTACTGCCCGCCTCATCTGCCAACAGAGACTTGGCATCGAGGTATAATCTCAGTGTGCGGCGGTGATTCGGGCAGAGCAAGACCAAATCCGAACACTTTTCTCCGCTAACAATCCGCATCAGCACTGGAAGCGCGGCACATGGCCCTACTCCCCATTCTTGAGTTTCCCGACCCGCGACTGCGCACGCGCGCGGTACCGGTCGTCGCGGTAGATGCAAGGATTCAACGGCTTGTGGATGACATGTTCGAGACTATGTATGCGGCGCCTGGCATCGGCTTGGCAGCCAGCCAGGTTGACGTCCATGAGCGCGTGATTGTCATGGATCTCAGTGAGGACCATTCAGATCCCAGAGTCTTTATTAATCCAGAGATCACCGTCATTGATGAGACGCTGGGCACCTATGACGAGGGGTGTTTGTCGGTGCCCGGATTCTACGAGACCGTCGAGCGACCCCAGATTGTTGAGGTCACAGCGCTCGACCGGGAAGGCACCGCATTCACAGAGCGGCTCGATGGCCTCATGGGGATTTGTCTGCAGCACGAGATAGACCATCTTGAAGGCAAGCTGTTCGTCGACTACCTGTCGCCACTGAAGCGACAACGCATTCGCAGCAAGCTCGTCAAAGAACAGAAACGCCGCGACTGATCGATGTCGACATCGCTTAAAGTGGTATTCGCGGGCACCCCGGACTTCGCCGCCCGACATCTTCAGGGTCTGATTGATTCTCCCCACCAAATTGTTGCGGTGATGAGCCAGCCCGATCGGCCCGCGGGCCGCGGAAAGCGCCTTCAATCCTCCCCCGTTAAGGCCATGGCGCTCGATGCAGACCTGCCTCTATGGCAACCAGCGTCACTGAAAAGCGCTGACAGCGAGACCATCCTGTCGCAATACGATGCCGACATTCTGGTGGTAGTAGCCTACGGCCTGATTCTGCCTGCTGTCATATTGGGTATTCCGCGGCTGGGGTGCCTCAACGTTCATGCCTCCCTATTACCCCGGTGGCGCGGCGCGGCGCCTGTTCAGCGCGCCATCGAGGCAGGAGACACCGAGACGGGCGTCAGCATCATGGCGATGGAACCTGGCCTGGACACCGGGCCCGTGCTCCTTGCCCGAACACTCCCCATCAGCGCTGATCACACCAGCGGCAAACTCCTCGATGACCTCGCTCAACTCGGTGTCACCGCTCTGATCGAGAGTCTTGAGAACATCGACACCCTATTGGTCTCGGTAGCGCCGCAGGATGACAGTGTGGCCACCTACGCCCATAAAATCGCCAAGCAAGAGGGTGCGCTCGACTGGTCAGCCGCCGCCACCGCGCTGGCACGGAGAGTGCGAGCGTTTCATCCAGCTCCCGGGTGTTTCACGGACCTTGGGGGCGACAGACTCAAGGTGTTATCAGCTCATGCCATCGATGAATCTCATCGAGGCACTGCGGGCGAGATCATCGCAGCGGATGAGCACGGTATCCGGGTAGGCTGCGGTGAGGGGCAGCTGGTCATCACCGAAGCGCAACTTCCCGGCGCCAAGGCGCAATCTGTGGCCACACTCCTGCGCGGTCATCAGGCGCGATTTCAACCCGGGCAGCGCCTCGGCGACACGAGCCGCGGCTGACGGTGTCCTCGCCACGGGCCGTTGCGGCAGACATCATTGGTCGGGTGCTGGCCGGACAATCATTAAACCGGCTGCTGCCGGATGCTCTCGACGCGGCAGCCATAGCACAGCGGCCGCTGTGTCAGGAGTTGGTGTACGGCACACTACGGGAATGGCCCTGTCTTGAGGCAACCTGCCTTAGCTTCCTCGCCAAACCGCTGCGACGGAAAGACCAGGACATCATGGCCCTGCTGTGCATCGGGCTGTATGAACTTGAACACCTGAGCACCCCCGCCCACGCAGTCGTTTCGGAGACCGTCAACGCCACCCGCGCACTGAAAAAGCCGTGGGCCAAAGGGGTGGTTAACGGCGTGCTGCGCACCTACCAACGGCAGGAGAATGTGGCCGCTGAGGTGCTGTCACCGGCGGCGCAGCGGGCATTGCCTGCCTGGTTGCACACCGAGCTGTGCGCTCAATATGACGGCGCAGCAGAGCAGATCGCCTTGGCCGCTCGGCATCGACCGCCCATGACCTTGAGGGTTAACCAGCTCAAAAGCACTCGGGATGATTACTTGCGGCAACTGACAGACGCCGAGATTAAGGCGACACCCTGTGCCGTGTCACGCGACGGCGTCGTGCTCAGTCGCCCGGTCGATGTGGGGTCGTTGCCGGGGTTTACCGAAGGTGTCGCCAGCGTTCAGGACAGCGCCGCCCAACTGGTCGCTCGCCTGTTGACGCCCCAGGCCGGCGAACGGATTCTCGACGCCTGCGCGGCACCGGGGGGTAAGGCCTGTCATCTGCTCGAGCTCCAGCCCGCCATTGAAGAGCTGGTCGCCCTGGACATCAGCGAGCCCCGACTGCAGCGCGTCATTGAAAACACCGCCCGGCTGGATCTCCGCCTGACACCGCTCGTAGCCGATGCCAGCGACCTACCGGAGGCGCTAATAGCCAAACCCTTCGATGCCATTCTGGCCGACGTGCCCTGCTCGGCGACCGGCGTCATTAGACGGAACCCAGACATCAAAATCCTCAGGGAGCCCGGCGACATCGCAGGTTTTGCCAGCCAACAATTGGCGATATTGGCGGGGCTATGGCCGGCACTAAAGCCAGGGGGCCGACTGCTGTATGTCACCTGTTCCTTATTGGCCGCGGAAAACGACGAGGTCGTCAGCCAGTTCGCCGCCCAATGCGGGGCGCATACCGATGCGGTAACGCTCGATACCGGCACGCCGCGCCAACATGGCTGGCAGACTGTGCCAGACCAGCACGGTGGCGATGGGCTTTACTTTGCGCTGTTGCGAAAGCCTGCTGAATAACACTGCAAACCCCTCCACCAACGTAAGTAATCCACATGGCGTGGCGGGTTTCACTTGGTTTAAGGTGTGCCCGGGTCGTTGGGAGGGTCCAGAGGCCGGTGAAGATCATTATCCTCGGAGCGGGGCAAGTTGGCGGCACGCTAGCTGAACACCTCGCCGATGAGCAAAACGACATCACAGTCGTCGACGAGCACGCCGCCACCCTGAAGCGACTTCAGGAGCGTCTGGATATCCGGACGGTGCTGGGCAACGGGGCTCACCCATCCACATTAATGAACGCAGGCGCAGAAGACGCCGACATGCTGATTGCCGTCACCGACAGTGACGAGATCAACATGCTGGCCTGTTCGGTTGCCTTCACGCTTTACCGCACACCCACAAAAATCAGCCGTGTGCGCTCAGCAGACTATCTCGCCAAACATAAGGCGCTATTTGAGTCGGGTGCCATCCCGGTCGATGTCATCATCGGCCCAGAGCACCTCGTCACAAAAAATATCGAGCAGTTGATCGCCAACCCCGGCTCACTACAGGTGCTCGATTTTGCCGATGGCCGGATCCGGCTGGTCGCCGTGAGGGCCGTCGCTGGCGGACCTATCGTCGGGCGGGAACTGCAAGAGATTCGCGAACACATGCCCCGGGTGGACACCCGGGTCGCGGCGATCTTCAGACGCGGCGGAGACCCCATCATTCCCGAGGGCGCGACGGTGGTTGAGCCCGATGACGAAGTGTTTTTTATTGCCGCCAGAGAACATATCCGGGCGGTGACATCCGAGCTTCGCGAGGTCGATAAGCCCTACAACCGGATAATGATTGCAGGGGGCGGCAACATTGGCGCCACCCTCGCAAAGCGTCTCGAAAAGGACTATCAGGTCAAGGTCATCGAGCGCTCCTATGACCGGTGCCGGGTGCTAACAGACATGCTGGAAAACAGCATCGTGCTGCACGGCAGCGGCAATGAACCGCTGCTACTCCAACAAGAAAACATCGAAAACACCGATGTCTTTTGTGCGCTGACGGACAATGACGAATCCAACATCATGATGTCCATGCTGGCAAAACGGCTTGGCGCAAAAAAAGTGATCACACTGATAACAAACTCAGCCTATGCAGACCTAATTGGCGAGGAAATCGACATCGCCATCTCACCACAGCAAATCACCATCAGCAGCCTGCTTATGCACGTTCGACGCGGTGATATCAACGCCGTGCACTCACTGCGGCGTGGCGCGGCTGAGGCCATTGAAGTGACGGCGCATGGGGACACGCGATCATCCAAGGTCGTGGGACGCCGGCTGGATGAGTTGAAACTGCCCTCCAGTGTGACAGTCGGGGCCATCCTCCGGGGAGAAGCGGTGCTGATAGCACACGGCCATGTGGTGATAGAAGCCGATGACCATGTCATCCTCTTCTTGACCGACCGCACGCAGATTTCGGCCGTCGAAAAATTGTTTGCTGTGGGATTCGGCTTCATCTGATGCAATTCGCCATGGCGTTCAAGATCATCGGCGTACTGCTGATCCTGTTCAGCACCGCTATGTTGCCCTCGCTGCTCCTGTCGCTGATCGCCAAAGATGGTATCGAGTCCGCCTTTGCCACGGGGCTCGCGACAACGCTGTTTGCGGGCGTGATGCTGTGGCTGCCGACGCGGCACCTGAGCCGCGATCTGAATATCCGCGACGGATTCATGGTCACCGCTCTATTTTGGATAGTGCTGGGTTTGTTCGGCGCCATACCGCTGTGGCTCGCCCCTGATCTCGCACTGACCCCAGTCGGCGCTATTTTCGAATCGATCTCGGGCCTCACCACCACCGGCGCAACGGTGATTACCGGCCTCGACAGCTTGCCCCAGTCGTTACTGTTCTACCGGCAGCTACTGCAATGGCTCGGCGGCATCGGCATTATTGTGCTGGCAGTGGCGATCCTACCCATGCTCGGCATCGGCGGCATGCAGCTATACCGGGCCGAAAGCGCAGGCCCGTCCAAAGATCGCAAGCTGACCCCGCGGATCACCAGCACCGCCAAGGCCCTGTTCGGTATCTACTTGCTGTTAACCATCGCCTGCACGGCCAGCTATTTCGCTGCGGGTATGTCAATGTTCGACGCGATCTGCCACGCTTTTTCCACTGTGGCGATCGGCGGCTTCTCCACCCACGACGCCAGTCTGGGGCACTACGAGCAGAATCGTGTGCTGCTAGTAAGCTCAGTATTCATGCTGCTATCGGCCATTAACTTCGGGCTGCACTTCATCGCGCTTCAGCGCCGCAGCGTACGCGTCTATGCCCGGGATTCCGAGACGGCATTTTTTATCACGGTGATTACCTCGGCGACAATCGTGGTCTGTTGCCTGCTGCTGACCACCGGAACCCTCAGCTCCGAGGACAGTGTGATTCACGGGCTGTTCCAAACCATCTCGATCGCCACCACAACCGGATTCACCACACAGGACTTTTCCGTCTGGCCGCTGTTTTTACCAATACTCCTGTTAATACTGAGCTTCATGGGTGGCTGTGTGGGCTCCACCGGCGGCGGCATGAAGGCCATGCGCATTCTGCTCATATTTCGTCAGGGTATGCGGGAATTGCGGCAGTTGCTTCACCCCAATGCTGTGATCCCCTTGAAGCTGGATGCGCGGCGAGTGCAAACCGAAGTGATCAGTGCCGTGTGGAGTTTCTTTGCGGTGTATATGTTCTGTTTTGTTCTGATCTGGCTGGCCCTGCTGGCAACCAACCTCGACTTTATCTCCGCATTCTCCGCTGTGGTCGCCACGATGAACAATCTGGGGCCGGGGCTAGGCGAAGTCGCCGATCACTATGGCGCCGTCAGCGAACCGGGCAAGCTGATTCTTTGCCTCGCCATGCTAATGGGCCGCCTAGAGGTATTTACCCTGCTGGTGTTGCTGACGCCCGCGTTCTGGCGACATTAATCTCCCACTGCCAGCACTCTGCTATTTGTGTATCGAATACTTTGCAACACGGCGAGTTGTGAGTTCGAGGGTGAGCGTCGCTATTTAGATCCCCGCGCTTGTTGAATGACCTCATAGGCGGCTGTGATTTCCTGGGCCCGCTCGGTCGCGACCCGGAGTAGTTCATCGGGCACGCCCTCAGCGATGAGCTTGTCCGGGTGGTTCTCACTCATCAGCTTGCGATAGCGGCGCTTGATCTCTGCATCCGAGGCGTCAGCAGTCAGGCCCAGTGCAGCATAAGCCGTGTTCAGCTCCGTCTCGGCACTACGGGGGCGATAACCCCCTCCGGTACTCGATTGGCGATAACCGCCCTGCTGGAACTGGGCCTGCGCGTTGACCATGGAAATCAGCTGGTCCACCTCACGCCGCGGCAAGCCCAGCAATTCTGCTAATCGATATAACGCACCGCGTTCTGTTTCGGAGAAGGTGCCATCGGCCAATGCAATACCCACCAGAAAGGCCATCAGCGTATGCTGTGCCTGACGTCGAGGGCCCAAACAGTCGTTGAACTTGGCAACGGTGGGAGCAGGATCAAAGCCGGGCGCTGACCCTTTTTTAAAGTGCTCGATCGCACTGCGACGCTGGGCGGCATTGAGCCGAAGCTGAACAAACAGCGCCTCGGTTTGGGCGACCTCTGCCTCCGACACGCGGCCATCCGCTTTGGCGACAAACCCCAACAAGGTGAACGTGGTTTCAAAAAACTGTGCGCGCAAGATGTGCACGGCTTCGGGCCCGGAAAGCTGCAGTGCGCGCCATAACCCCCTGTCAAAAGCGTGGCCCAACACCAAACCAAACAGTAGCCCCGCCGGCCCAAACGCCATGAACCCAATGAGACCGGCGATCACTTTCCCCGTAACCTGTGTCATCTCTTGAGGCCCGCCTCATTTTGCAAGGGCATGATCGACCAATCGTAATGATCAACCAACCCTTTGGGCCGGCATCGAAAACGCTTGTACTGCCACTGGTATTGCCGCTCATTCCCGGCGATCAGCTTTTCTACCCCAAGATTGATCGCGCTCAGTGCTTCGAAGGTGTCATCGCTTTGAACGCCAGGTTCCGCAGGTCGGTACACCGCGCGAAAACCTTTTTCGGTCCGCAGCACAGTCCCCATCACCGGCGCGGCTCGCGACTTTCTAATGAGGTTGGACGCCAATGCGGCGGTGAAACACTCGACACCGAAGAAAGGCGCGTTGAGACCGGCATTTTCATCATTAGGCACCTGGTCAGGCAGGATGCCAGTGATACCACCTGCTCGCACCGAGCGAACCAGCTCGGCGATACCGCGCGGCGTGGTGGGCACCAGCTTCCCGCCAGTGCACTGGCGGCCGCGATGCACAAGCTCGTCGAGTTTTTTCAGGGGTATTGGCTCGTAGAGCGCCACCAGATTACCCAAAGTCGCCAAGTGCATGCCCAAGAGCTCCCAATTACCCAGATGAGGGCCCAGAACAATGACGCCTCGCCCTGAGGCCAGCGGTTCCGTCACGCAACCGAGGCCATCGACTTCAAGCAGTGCGGCAGTTTTTCCCCACGGCTGTGTCCACACCCGGCCCATTTCAGCCATGAGTTCGCCGGTCGATTGCACGCTTTGCCGTGCCACCACCCGCCGCTTGTGGGGTGTCCACTTGGGGTACGCCAATTCGAGATTGCGAACAGCTACTCGCCGCATCCGGCCGTTGAAATGATAAAGACCGACCCCGACCGCTCTACCCAAGGTGCGTGCCCAGCCAAGGGGCATGAGGCGCGTCACTCCGATCATCAACCTGATGAGCAAAATGACGGTCCACTCTAGCCAGAGGGGTTTGGGTGATACAGGCATAGGTTAAGGGGAATTTGCCGGGGTCAGTGTTGGAAAGGTGATTATGGCGCGGGCAACGCAGTTATACTAACTACTCTCGTCGACTTTAGGTTGTACTTCGTGGCGCCTGCAACATTTCAAGAGGTTATTCTGCGGTTGCAGGAATACTGGGCCAACCAGGGTTGCGTAGTGCTGCAACCTCTGGACATGGAAGTGGGCGCCGGCACTTTCCATCCAGCCACCTTCCTGCGCGCACTCGGCCCCGAAAACTGGAACGCGGCCTACGTTCAGCCGAGCCGCCGCCCCGCTGACGGCCGATATGGCGAAAATCCCAATCGCTTGCAGCACTACTATCAGTTTCAGGTCGTCATGAAGCCCTCCCCGGCCGATTTTCAGGATCTTTACCTCGGTAGCCTGTTCGCGCTGGGCATCGACCCATTGGTCCACGACATCCGTTTTGTCGAAGACAACTGGGAATCACCCACTTTGGGCGCATGGGGCCTGGGTTGGGAGGTGTGGCTGAACGGCATGGAAGTCAGCCAGTTCACCTACTTTCAGCAGGCAGGTGGGCTGGAGTGCCACCCCGTCACTGGTGAGCTGACCTACGGTCTGGAGCGCATCGCGATGTACCTGCAGGGCGTCGAGTCGGTCTATGACCTCATCTGGGCAAACACCCCTTCCGGGCCCGTCACCTACGGCGATGTGTACCACCAGAACGAAGTGGAAATGTCGACCTTTAACTTTGTTGAAGCCGATGTCGACTACCTGTTTACCCAGTTTGAGTTCTGTGAGCGCGAAGCGATGCGGCTGGCAGAGAGGCAATTGCCGCTGCCCGCCTACGAGCACGTGATGAAGGCATCCCACACCTTCAATTTGCTCGATGCCCGCCACGCCATTGGTGTAACAGAGCGACAACGCTACATCTTGCGGGTCCGCGCGTTGGCGCGGGCGGCTGCAGAAGCCTATGTGGCAGCTCGGGGAGCGCTCGGCTTCCCACAGGCTGATCCTGACCTTGCCGCCGCCGCGCTCGCGCAGCTGGAAGCGGCTGCAGGTGCTGAATCATGAGCGCCGACGATCTTTTATTTGAACTGGGAACCGAAGAATTGCCGGCTGGTGAGATCTCCGCCATGGCCACCGCTTTGTGTCAGGGCGTGACCGATGGACTGACAGAAGCCAACCTCGCCTTCACGGGAGCACACCATTTTTCAACGCCGCGACGCCTGACAGTGTGGGTCGAAAACGTGGCGATTAAAGGGCCAGATAGCGAGCAACAGGTGGTGGGACCACCCGTCTCTGCCGCCAAGGATGATAGCGGCGCATGGACTAAGGCGGCAGAGGGTTTTGCACGCAAACAGGGCATCTCGGCCGACGACCTCATAGTCGTTGAGGAGCAGGGGGTAGAGCGTGTCGCCGCTCATGTCTCGCAAAAAGGCGCGCAGGCCACCGAGGTGATTCCGGACATTATCGCCAACGCGGTCGCTGGCATACCCGTTTCAAAGCGCATGCGCTGGGGGCGCTCTCGCGACGAGTTTTTACGCCCGGTGCAGTGGCTGGTGTTGCTTCTTGGAGATGCCGTCCTGCCACTTCAGTTGTTTGGACTTAAAAGTGGCCGGGAAAGTCGTGGTCACCGCTTCCATCACAACACGCCCGTGGCAATCAGTTCACCGGCGGCGTATCGGGATACCCTGCGCGAGGCACGGGTGCTGGTCGATATGGACGAGCGACGCGCACTGATCGCGGAACAAGTCCTCGCTCTGGCAAATAAGGGCGAAGCGGTGGCGCTGTCTGAAGACCTGCTCGATGAGGTCACCGGGCTTGTGGAATGGCCATCGGCCTTGCGGGGCAGTTTCGATCAGGAGTTTTTGGCAGTCCCCGCGCAAGCGCTGATCTCAGCGATGAAGACCCATCAGAAATACTTTCATCTCAACGATGCGAGCAGTGGGTCATTGCTGCCCGCTTTCATCACTGTCGCCAATATCGAGAGTAAGCAGCCAGAACAGGTTGTATCGGGAAACGAGCGCGTCATCCGACCCCGGTTGAGCGATGCGGCCTTTTTCTTTGCCAACGACAAGCAAACGTCGCTGATCTCGCGACAGGACCGTCTGGGCAGCGTTGTGTTTCAACACCATTTGGGGAGCCTGCTGGACAAGACCCGTCGGGTAGTCGCTATCGCGAAGCAGGTGGCAAACGCCATCGGCGCAGACGAGACGACAACACTCAGAGCAGCCGAGCTCAGCAAATGCGACCTGGTATCAGAAATGGTGCTTGAGTTCCCCGATCTACAAGGTATCGCCGGCGCAGAGTATGCGCGTCATGACGAAGAGCTTGGCGCTGTGGCAGAGGCCATTGAGTACCACTATTACCCGCGGTTTGCCGGTGACGAGCTGCCCCCAACTCCCGAAGCGACGGCCGTCGCGCTGGCGGACCGCCTTGATACATTGATTGGGATTTTTGGCATTGGCGAGCCCCCTACCGGCTCTAAAGATCCTTTTGCCTTGCGCAGGGCATCTCTGGCTGTGATCAGGATGCTCATCGATCTCAAAAAGCCGCTTTCTTTGACCGAGCTGTTGCAGGGCGCATTCGAGCAACATACCGCTGAGCTGGCTCCGGACACGGCCGACGCCGTATCACACTACATCACTGAACGGCTGGGCAACTGGTACGACGACGATGGGATCCATATTTCCGTGGTGCGTGCGGCGCTGGCGGCGGGCGCCACCGATCTGTTCGATATCGATCTGCGCGTGCGTGCGCTGAACGCTTTTGCCAAAACCGAAACGGCCGAACATCTCGCCGCAGCCAATAAACGGGTCGCCAATATTCTGGCAAAAGCTGACGAAGTAGACGGCACTCCCGCCGACTCCAACCTCTTCGTCCATGAGGCCGAGCACGCACTGCACGAAGCGGTCAGCCGGGTCGGGTCGACACTAAGACCGCTTCTGGCAGATCGAAACTATCAAAGCGCGCTCGATGAGCTCGCCCAACTCCGCGGACCTGTAGACGCGTTTTTTGACGGCGTCATGGTCAATGCGGAGGACCCTGCTGAACGCTCGAATCGGTTGCGACTTCTCGGTGGTTTGCGAGCACTGTTTACACAGGTCGCTGATCTGGCGTTGCTGTCATCGGCGGCTGAATGACCAGTGAGCCGCTGTTTTGGTTGGGCTTGGCGGCGGCCAGCGGAGCGGGCTTACTACTGAGCTTGCTGCAACTGCAAAAGCGGCGACAGGAACTGACGGCAGCACAATCAGAGGCCATCGCCCAAAAAACCGCCGCAGCCCTGGCTGTCGAGCGCAATCAGGCCCTAGAATCTGAGTTGACGACACTGCAGCAGGAGTTGTCCTCGGTAAAGGCGCAGCTCAGCGCGCAAGATGCCACTCTTTCTGAACGCGATGCCCATCATCAGAACCAAATGAAATGGTTGGAAGAATCCCGCACCACGCTTCGCGCTGAGTTAGAGGTGATCGGCCAAAAACTGCTCGCATCGTCCGGCAAGGCGCTGGAGACCACTAATCAAAAAAGCCTCGATAGCCTGTTGAAGCCGCTCGCAGAAAAAATTGATCAGTTTCAAACACGAGTCAATCAGGTGCATACCGATATGGTGCGCAACAGCGCATCGCTGGGCGAGCAGATCAAACATCTCGAGTCGGTGGGCGTGTCCATGTCGGGCGAGGCACAAAACCTGACCCGCGCGCTGAAAGGCGACAAAAAGCTGGTGGGTAACTGGGGTGAGGCCCAGCTGGAAAAAACCCTCGAGCTCGCTGGTCTTCGGCGGGGTGAGCACTACGATGCACAAGTCGCCATCAGGGATGAGCAGGGTGATCGTCACCTCCCTGATTTTGTCATTCGGTTGCCCGAGGGGAAAAACCTGGTCATCGACAGCAAAGTGTCACTGGTCGACTACGAGCGGGCCGTGACAGCTGAAACCGATGCTGAACGGAGCAGTGCGCTGGAAGCACATGCAAAGGCTGTGAGAAACCATATCGATACGCTGTCAGCCAAGGACTATGCGAACCTGCCGGGAATGGAGAGTCCTGATTTTGTAATGATGTTCATGCCGGTAGAGCCGGCTTACATTGAAGTGATGCGTAGCCAGCGAGAGCTGTTTAATCACGGGTACCAGAAAAATGTGGTGTTGGTCTCCCACACCACGCTAATGCCTATCCTTAGGACCGTCGCGAACCTGTGGATGATCGAACACAGCAACCGTGAGGCGAGGGAGATCAGTGAGCGGGCGGGAGACATTTATAACACCGTCTGCCTTTTGGGTGACCGGCTCTATGCGCTTGGCACATCCATCTCGACCACCGCCAACAAATATAATGACGTGGTCAAAGCGACTCAAGGCAAGCAAGGCCTATTGGGCAAAGTGTCACGATTTCAGTCGCTGTCCCAGCGCGCCAACAAATCGTTTCCCGATGCCCTAGCGCCGATCGAGCCTGACGTGGAAACCGCAAGGCTCGAAGACGTCAAAGACGATCAGCTCTCCCACAAAGATACCGAGTAACGGTTGGCTATCAGATATCGAGGTTGGCGACTGCCAACGCGTTTTGTTCGATAAATTCCCGCCGTGGCTCCACGTCATCTCCCATCAGCGTTGAGAACATTTGGTCGGCCAGGAATGCATCTTCGATGGTGACCTGCAACATGCGGCGGGCCTCGGGGTCCATCGTGGTCTCCCACAATTGTTCTGGGTTCATCTCACCCAGACCTTTGTAGCGTTGAATCGTGCAGCCTTTTCTCGCCTCGGCCTGCAACCAGTCCAATCCCGCAGCGAAGTCTTGGGTCTCGTGACGTTTCTCTCCGCGCTGAAAAAACCCGTCTGCTTCGATCAGGCCATCGAGGCGCTCACCCACAGCGCGCAAAGCCAGATACTCGGGCGAGGCAAAAAAGCCTCGGCTCAACACTGTATCCGTCGCAACGCTGTGGGCCGTGCGGCGCACAACGGGGTAATAAAACCCGCGCTCTGGATCCTGTCGCACAAAGATGTCGTACTGTACTGACTTGTCCTTCAGGGTAAGTAAGTGCTCACTTAGCGCTGTCGCAAATGCCTGAACAGTGGCCTCATTCGCCAAATCTTCGGTTGCCAGCGAAGGCACTGCCGTCATAGACCAGAGCACGTCCCGCGGGTACACCCGGGCCAGGCGCTCGATGTCGGCAGCAACCGCCTGATATGACGAGACCAGCTCTGCCAGCGCCTCACCTGCCAGGGGCGGCGCTTCAGCATTAGTAAATATCGCCGCCTCCTCGAGTGCGGACTGTGTCAAATACGCGGCTAATGCAGCCTCGTCCTTGAGGTAGCGGCTTTGCTTGCCGCGGGCCAGTTTGTAGAGCGGGGGCTGCGCGATGTAGACATGCCCGCGATCGATGAGCTCGCGCATCTCCCGGAAAAAGAAGGTCAGATACAGCGTGCGGATATGTGATCCATCCACATCCGCATCCGTCATGATGATAATGCGGTGATATCGGAGCTTGTCCGGATCAAACTCGTCTTTACCAATGCCGCAGCCCAGCGCCGTCACAAGATTGCCGATCTCAGCGGAGCTCAGCATCTTGTCGAAACGAGCCTTCTCCACATTCAAAATCTTACCTTTGAGCGGCAAAATGGCCTGGAATTTTCGATTGCGGCCTTGCTTGGCAGAGCCACCTGCAGAATCTCCCTCCACCAGATACAGCTCGCTCAGCGCCGGATCGCGCTCCTGACAGTCCGCCAATTTCCCGGGAAGGCCGGCAATATCGAGCGCGCCTTTGCGGCGGGTCATTTCTCGCGCCTTGCGCGCCGCCTCTCGGGCTCTCGCGGCATCGATCATTTTTCCGACCACCAACTTGGCATCGGCGGGGTTTTCCATCAGGAAGTCACTGAAGAACTGGTTCATTGACTGCTCAACCGCGCCCTTTACTTCACTAGACACCAATTTGTCTTTCGTTTGAGAGGAGAACTTGGGGTCAGGCACCTTCACCGACAAGATGGCCATCAGACCTTCTCGCGCATCATCACCCGTGGTGGAGACCTTGGCTTTCTTCGCAAGCCCTTCTTTTTCAATATAATTATTTAAACACCGGGTGAGGGCAGCCCGAAAACCCGCCAGATGCGTACCGCCATCTCGCTGCGGGATATTGTTGGTATAGCAGTAAAGGCCTTCCTGGAATCCATCATTCCACTGCAGGGCAACTTCTACCTCAACACCCTCCTCGGCCTCTGCTTGAAAATGGCAGATTTTGGCGATGGGCGTTTTGCTCTGATTCAAAAACTCCACAAAAGCGCGCAAGCCGCCCTCGTAGGCGAACAGCTCCTCTTCACCTGAACGCTCATCCTTTAAAAAGATTCGAACGCCGCTGTTTAAGAAAGCGAGTTCCCGCAGTCGCTTTCCCAACACATCGTAGTGAAAAACAATATTGCTAAAGGTCTCAGGCGAAGGTGTAAACCGCACGGCCGTGCCTGTCTCGCTGGTTTCGCCCACAACCGCCAGCGGCGTCTCTGGGACACCGTGTGAGTAGGTCTGTTCAAACAACTCCCCCTTGCGGCGAATAGTGAGCTGCAAGGTGGATGACAGCGCGTTGACCACGGAGACACCCACGCCGTGGAGGCCACCCGACACTTTATAGGTATTGTCATCAAACTTACCGCCAGCATGCAGCACCGTCATGATGACTTCGGCGGCAGAAACCCCCTCCTCGTGCTGCTCGGTAGGAATGCCGCGGCCATTGTCGGCCACCGTCACTGACTCGTCAGGGTGAATAATGACGTCTATTTGGCTGCAGTGGCCGGCTAACGCCTCGTCAATGCTGTTGTCGACCAGCTCAAACACCATATGGTGCAGGCCAGTGCCGTCGTCGGTGTCGCCAATGTACATTCCGGGCCGCTTGCGCACGGCATCCAAGCCCTTCAGCACCTTGATGCTGGAGGAATCGTAGTCACCAGATCCTGGGTTCTCTAGGTTTTCGTCTGACATGCAGCCCCACTAAACAGTTAAAAAAGTGCCCACAACACCAACCAGCGCGCCCACAGCATCATGATCACACTGGCAGGACCTGCCCCTGTTCCACGTGGAACAAGTTGAGCGGTTTTTCGCCCCATGCGGCCTCGAGCGATGCTCGATCCACCGCGGTTAATATCACCTGCCGCCCGGCGCCCAGTTGCTCGCACACTCTGGCGCAGTGTTCCCGATCCAACTCGGCGGGTAAATCATCCACCAAATACAGCGGCGATAACGAGGAGGCGTGTTCTATCAACACCCCCTGAACCAGTTTTAGGGCCACTAACGCCAGCTTTAGCTGGCCTCGCGACAGCACTTCGGCCGCCAACACCCCGTCGCGCATTAGCCGCAAATCAGCCCTGTGCGGGCCGACCTGCGTAAACCCCTGAGCGGTGTCGCTGTCTGCGTTTCGCTCCAGCGCCTCAGCCAGCGACAATTTTTGGTCCCAACCGGCGCGAAACACCACCTCCATGCCGACCAGGTCATCGGAAAGGGCGGGCGCTAATCGCGCCAACTCATCGGCCAGTTTCTCAGCCACCGCCTGCCTTTGTTGTGTCAGCAGGGTCCCGGTTTCCGCGATCTCCTGACGCCACGCTTTGTCGCTGCTGAGTATACCACGGCGCAGCCCGCTATTACGCTGCCGAACAGCCAGCGCATAACGCTTCCACTGAGACAAAAATCCTTGTTCCACGTGGAACAAAGTGCCGTCCAACAAGCGCCGGCGACCCTCAGGGGGCCCGGTCACAATCCCCAACCCCTCGGTATCCAACAATACCAGCGGGAGGTGCAGCGCCAACTCGGAGAGTGATGGCACGTTTTCGCCGCCGACGCGCGCCTTAACGCCGCCATCGCGGTGCTTCTCTAGCCCCATAACAGTAGCGCGCCTGCCGCGCTGCACCTCGCCCACGACCCGGCAATGTGCCATACCATGCTGAATGACAGGTTTTGATTGGTGTGTGCGAAAAGAGCGCCCCACAGCCAGCAGGTGGATCGCCTCAAGGAAGCTCGTTTTACCAGAGCCGTTGGCGCCAAAAAGCACCGTGGCGCCAGCCGGCAGGGCCACTTGAATGTGCGCCAGATTTCTGACGCCCTCGATCGTAATGTGCTTCAACACCGAAGCGGGTAGGGCGGCGGTCAGAGCCGCATGGGCATCACGACGTAGAGCCGCTCAGGCTCTCCCTCAGAAGGTGCCTCCGCATTTTCAAGTAGTGCTGAGCTCGCCTCATCTGAGAGAGACAGCCGCACCTGGGGCTGCTCCAGCACCGACAAGACGTCTAGCAGATAGCTGACATTGAAGCCAATCTCCAGCTCGGCACCGGTGTACTGGACGCCCACCACTTCCTCTGCCTGTTCTTGCTCGGGGTTGTTGGCGGTAATATCGAGGATATTGTCCGACAACTTCAATCGAACACCCCGGTATTTTTCGTTCGACAAAATCGCTGTGCGAGTGAAAGCCTGCTTCAGCTCGCCGCGCTCGCCAATCACCGACTTGTCGGCATTTTTCGGGATTACGCGCTCATAATCGGGGAACTTGCCGTCAACTAGCTTGGAAGTGAAGGTAAATTGCTCATTGGTAGCGCGGATATGGTTGGTGCCAATGGCGAGCTCTAGCGGCACACTGCCATCAAGTAGGCGCGACAACTCCAGCACGCCCTTGCGTGGAATAATAACCCCCGTATCAGCGGCCTCAACCAAAGCCGGCCCCGTTGCCAAAGCCAAACGGTGGCCGTCTGTAGCCACTACCCGTAAACGACCACCCATTATTTCCAAGAACAAACCGTTGAGGTAATAGCGCACGTCCTGTTGGGCCATCGCAAATGCGGTGCTGTCTATCAACTGCTTCACCAGCGATTGATCCAGGGACAACGCCACCGAACCAGCACCACCCTCCACCGCTGGAAAGTCCGCAGCTGGCAAGGTGGATAAAGTGAAGCGACTACGCCCGGCCTTCACCGTCGCCTTGCCCGCCTCTAAAGAGAATTCTATAGTGGAACCCTCGGGGAGCGATTTACAAATATCAACCAGCTTTCTGGCCGGCACCGTCACTTCGCCATCAACGCCCGCCGCATCCAGCTCGACACGTCCAATCAGCTCGACCTCAAGATCGGTTCCAGTAAGTGAGAGGGTTTTGTCTTCAAGGGCCAGCAACACGTTTGATAAAATAGGCAGCGTTTGCCGTCGCTCGACGACCCCCGCCACCAAATTCAATGGTTTAATCAGTGCATCGCGCGCAATGGAAAATTTCATATTTTCAACTCGTTCCGTCTTTTGCAGTAACCGGGCGGTGTGCCCGCCAGGCAGATTGGCCATTCAGGTAGTCAGCGCGCGCAGCAAGTTTTGATAGTCCTCGCTAATATCGGGGCTGACATCCCGCAGCTCTCTGATTTTACGACACGCATGCAAAACTGTCGTGTGGTCTCGCCCACCAAACGCATCACCAATCTCGGGCAGGCTATGGTGCGTGAGCTCTTTGGCCATCGCCATAGCCACCTGCCTTGGTCTCGCCACCGACCGGTTGCGCCTTTTAGACATTAAATCAGCCACCTTGATTTTGTAGTACTCGGCCACTTTGCGCTTGATGTTATCCAGAGAGACCTGTTTGTCCTGCAAGGCAAGCAAGTCTTTGAGGCTGTCTTTAATCAAATCAATATCAAACGGCCGCCCCGTAAAATTCGCACTGGCGATCACCCGCTTCAATGCGCCCTCCAGCTCACGCACGTTTGACCGGATACGTTGCGCGATGAAAAAAGCCGCGTCTGGGGCGAGCGTTATGTGGCTCTGTTCCGCTTTTTTCATCAAGATCGCCACGCGCGTTTCTAGGTCTGGTGGCTCCACCGCTACCGTCAAGCCCCAGCCGAAGCGGGATTTTAATCGCTCCTCAACACCGTCGATTTCCTTGGGATAACGATCAGAGGTGAGGATCATCTGCTGACCACCCTCAAGTAGTGCATTGAACGTGTGAAAGAACTCTTCTTGGGACCGATCCTTGTTAGCGAAAAATTGAATATCATCAATTAACAAGGCGTCGACCGAACGATAGAAGCGCTTGAAGTCATTGATGGCGTTCAACTGAAGCGCCTTCACCATATCAGCGACAAATCGCTCAGAGTGCAGGTAGACGATTTTCGCATCGGGGTTTTTGCGACGCATGGCGTTACCGACAGCGTGCATCAGGTGTGTCTTGCCGAGCCCAACCCCACCATACAAAAATAAAGGGTTGTATGAGAGGCCAGGGTGCTCAGCTACCTGTTGGGCTGCCGCCAGCGCCAGTTGATTGCTCTTGCCCTCCACAAATCGCTCAAAGGTGTACCCCTCAACCAAGCTGGAAGGCGACACAAGCGCAGCCGGCGCTGGGCGCACCGGGGCTTCCGCAGGCCGGGTCACCACCTGAGCCGCGCCAGAAGCAATCGGCCTGACCGAGGGTGGGGCAGGAGGCGATGTGCCCTGAACCGCAATTGATGCTTGAGCAGCCGCGGGTGCCACCACATCCAACAAATAAGTGTTAATCAAAGGTAGGTACTTTTCCGCCACAAAATCGCGAATAAATCGATTCGGCGCCGCCAACACCAAGCCGGATTCTTGCCATTCAGCTCTTAAAGGTCTGATCCAGGTATTGAATTGCTGCTGGGGGATGTCACCGCCGAGTCGATTCAAGCAGTGCTGCCAAGGGTTCGTGAGGGGCTGGGGGGCAACCAACGTACTTCTCCAATTAACTTAAAGTGCCGCCTTTTCAAAGGCTTTTATTAGGGGCGGCCGGCTCCTGCCGCTTCCCAAACGCTCCTGACGATGTTTGGTTTGCCCTACGCTGTAGACACACAGTTATCCACAAACCTGCTCGTGCTTCAACAGGTTTTAACCTCATTAAAAACAATGTCTTGCGTGGTTTTTGGGGGGCTAGACCATGCGCCGGCCATTTGCAAGAAAAAACTTTCCGCCCTGTGGATAAGCTGTGTTTATCTTTGGACCAACCTGTGACTTTTTCGTCGCGAGCCACAAATTTTTCGCCCGGCACCGTTGTGACGCTGGAGGCGCACCAGCCGAGGCAAGCCCCTGAAATCGCAGCTTTTTCCGTCACGACAGCGCCCCCTTTGAGTGGGCTCAACAATGCGCTGGCGCGCGTGGATGAAAATTTTTACGCTGTGAGCAAAAAGGGTTTAAGTCACCCGCCCCCGCCTTGCATAGACCGAAAAGGCTACCTATAATCCGCGCCCCTTGTCGGCCGCCGTGCCCGTCACTAGGTCCTCGGCCGCCATTCTGTCGCAATGCTGCGATAGCGTTAAACGAAAATGAAAAGGTAACCGCCATGAAGCGTACATTTCAGCCTAGCGTTCTCAAGCGAAAGCGCAGTCACGGGTTTCGCGCCCGCATGGCTACAAAGGCCGGTCGCAAGGTCCTTTCTCGCCGTCGCGCGCGCGGTCGCCGGCGCCTGTCCGCCTAAGCGCCGCTCACAAACCGCCGCTGTGGGCCATGCCCACCTTTACTCATACTGCCAGGCTATCTCAACCTGACCACTACCGGCGAGTGTTTGACAGGCCGGAGTACAAGGTGAGTAGCGGCGCCTTTCTTCTCCTCGCAGCGCCTGGCGCAACGCAGTCTTCAAGACTGGGCGTCGTTGTGGCTAAAAAGGCCATTCGTCGCGCCGTGAGGCGCAACCGCATCAAGCGGCTGGTCAGGGAACAATTCCGACACCATCCTTTTGATAAAGCGATCGACCTGGTGGTGCTCGCGCGTTCGGGTGCCGATCACATGGACAACCCTAGCGTATGGAACGAGCTCGACAGGCTGTGGCGTGCGCTGGGACAGAAGGTGAACCCGTAATGCATTGGCTGCAGCGGATTGACCGCCGCATTGCGGGTGGACTTGCTCTGTTGATCCGCGGCTATCAACTGACGTTAAGCCCCTGGCTCGGCCGGTCCTGCCGATTCTCACCAACCTGCTCACAATATGGGATTGACGCGCTGAAGACCCACGGTACTCTATCGGGCGTCTGGCTGACCGGCCGCAGACTGCTGCGCTGCCACCCCTGGTGTGCCGGCGGGGCTGACCCCGTGCCGCCAGCCAAGACCCCTCAACATACCCACTGAGATCGAGACCACATCATGGATATCCCTCGCTACGCCCTCATCGCTGCCAGTGTTTTGCTGGGCTTGATGCTGTTAGGAGAGTGGACCCGATTTAGCACCGCTCAGCGGGAAGCAGCGCTACCCGCCGTGCCCATGGTGGAAACAGAAGCGGGCGGATCCGACGTCGCTAACGAGATGGCAGTCTCCGGCGGCGTGCCTCAAGACGATCTGGATCTCCCTGCGGTAGAGGATATCAATCTCACCAGCGGCCAAGAGCGCGCTAGTGCGGGCCCTTCTGAAGCTACCGCCGGTCGAATTGTGACGGTGCATACCGACACGCTGGAAATCAAAATTGACCTTGAGGGTGGTGACATTGTGGGCGCCGCGCTCAAGAACTACCCCAAGACACTCGATGACCCAGACGATCCCTTTGTATTGTTAGAGCGCAACGCGATGCGCACCTACGTCGCTCAGTCAGGGCTGGTTGGGCCCGATGGGATCGACCAGAGCCAACGTGCGCGATACCGCGCCGCACAAGAGGTTTACACCCAGACGGGAGGAGAACCCCTAGAAGTGGTCATTGATTACGCCGGCAACGACAGCGTGCTCCGAGTGAGCAAGCACTTTCGGTTTGAGCCTGGCAGCCACACCATCGGCGTTCACTACACCGTCACTAACCGGTCAGCCCAAGCGGCCCAGGTGACACCGTTTGTGCAGCTCAAACGCGATAGCTCGCCTGCGCCTGCTTCCAGTGACTCAGGGATGGGCATGCAGCCCTTTCTAGGGTCCGCACTCACACAGCCCGACCAACGATTTACCAAGTTCGACTTTGAGGATATGGCCGAAGACCCCTTCCGTGCCGATCTCACTGGCGGTTGGATTGCGATGCTGCAACATTATTTCGTCAGCGCGTGGGTGCCGGATCCGGATAATACCTACCGGTTTAGAACGCGCCAGACCCGATCCGGCGACAACATTATCGGCTATACCGGTCCGGCCATGATGATCTCTCCCGGAGACACCGCCACCATTAAAAATCAACTCTACGTCGGACCCAAAAACCAGCCTGTGCTGGCCGACCTGGCCACTCACCTTGACCTAGTGGTGGACTACGGCTGGCTGTGGTGGATTGCGCAACCGCTTTTCTGGTTGCTAACGGTGATACAAAGCGTCGTTATTAATTGGGGTGTCGCCATCATCTTCCTCACGCTGCTGGTCAAGCTCGCGTTTTTCCAGCTCTCTGCAGCAGGTTACAAGTCGATGGCTCGGATGCGGAAAGTGCAGCCACGCATTTTGGCGATCAGAGAAGAGTATGCCAACGACAAAGCTAAACAGTCTCAGGCCATGATGGAGCTGTATAAAAAAGAAAAAATCAATCCGCTAGGGGGCTGCTTTCCCATCCTCGTTCAGATGCCCGTGTTTATCGCGTTGTATTGGGTGTTGATGGAGTCAGTTGAATTAAGACAGGCGCCGTTCGCCCTGTGGATCGACGACCTCTCAGTCATGGACCCCTACTTTGTGCTGCCCATTCTGATGGGGGCGAGCATGTATTACATGCAGAAATTAAACCCTGCGCCACCTGATCCCATGCAAGCAAAAATCATGCAGTGGATGCCCATTGTCTTCACCTTCTTCTTTTTGTGGTTTCCGGCAGGGTTAGTGCTCTATTGGTTGTGCAACAACTTGTTGTCAATGGGGCAGCAATATCTCATCAATCGCCGAATCGAGAGCGGTGCCCTCTGAGCTCCTGCGCTATTAGCTCCCGTGTCATCCGACAGCCGCTCCCTTGATCACGACACGATAGCCGCCATTGCGACCCCTTCTGGGCGCGGTGGCGTCAGCATTATCCGCGTCTCCGGGCCAGAAGCACTTTCTATAGCCGAGCTTCTGACACAAAAAAC
>JADHQF010000121.1 GCA_016778085.1 Luminiphilus sp.
GCGAGGGCACCACAAGTCCCGCTCGATGCAATAATTTTTGAACTGCGAGAAAGGCCTCGTTGTTCTCTGACGGCGGAGACGATGCGGCAATCAGCGTTTCATCGTCAGTCGACATCACGAGCGAGGGCTCAGACAGTTCGTTCGGAGAAGCCTGTTCTGTTATCGCCGAGTCGCCGGCACCGGGGACGTGACTGGATGTTGCGGGCGACCCTGCGGACAGCGACACACGAAAATATCGCCTAGGACTAGCATCGCCGGCTATCTGGCGCACATTCAGTGCGGCTTCCGGCACCTGGAGAACCCTAGAGAGCCACCGACACAGCTGCGCTTGCGGTTGCACGGTCTGCAAGTTGTGATGTGATCGCTCACCGTCTAACAATCGATGCCCCCAGTTCGGACCGACCCTGAAGCAAGCATTATGACTCCCTTCTTGACATCAATCGAATGGGAGGCAAGCGGGCGCGGCATGCTTTATGATTCTGGGCCCGACCCGGACCGATCACCCCACTTGCCTTTAGCCAGCTCAGCCACCTCCTTTGCGCGAAAGCCGCTTGTTATGGGCGGGCTCACTGCGTCTATGAGCCTGACCTCAGGGCTTGTACAGGCTGACGGCCTCACCGAGGTCTCGGTAGCACCTTGGCCGGACTGGACGCCGATCATGGTCATTCCCCTCGATCAGGCCGCACTTCGTTGCCGGCAATGTCAGGGGCAGTTTCTGGATCCTCTGGCGAATGTCGACCAGAGCGTACCGCCGGGCGAGGCTGATCTGGAGGTGACAGCAGACGACAGCGAAGTCACCGAAACCATGCTCTATTTCAATGGCAACGTCAGTGTGCAGCAGGGATATCGCAGCGTGACCGCTGATGCGGTGGAGATAGATCGCCAGAACGAAACCGCAGTGGCATCAGGAAACGTGACCCTGCGTGAGCCCGGCGTCGTGATGACTGGCTCGGAGATTCGATACAACAGCATGTCTGAGCAAGCTGATCTGAGCCACGCTCAATATGTCCTTCATGATCGCCAGCTGTCCGGTAGTGCACAAGCCCTAACTCGGCACGCTGACGGCACCATCACGATCAGCGAGGGCGCCATGACCTACTGCGCACCTGATGATCCTTCTTGGGTGCTCCTCGCACAGTCGCTGGCAATTGATCCCGAGCAGGGAGAAGGTCAGGCTTGGGGCGCTAAACTCAAGGTCTCAGGAGTGCCCGTTTTTTATCTGCCTTGGGTGCAGTTCCCTATCGATTCCCGCAGAAAAACAGGACTGCTATTTCCCGACATAGGGAGTGACAGCCGAGGCGGAGTAGATATCACCCAGCCCATTTATTTCAATCTGGCGCCGAATTACGACGCATTGTACCGCCCCCGCTACATTCAAGAGCGAGGACTGCTTCATCAAGGACAAGGGCGCTGGCTGAGTGACACGGCCGGCTATTGGGAGATGAACGGCAGTTGGATTGGCGACGACGAGCGCTACCAGAATGCCAATCCGGAAGTAGGTGCCGATCGGTGGTTATTCAACACAGAGCACAACGGAGAGTTTGGTCCCGCATGGCGAACCAAAATTGCCTACACCCGGGTTAGCGACCCGGAGTTTATACGAGACCTCGAGAACAACCGGCTCAGCGCGCAGCGCCAAACTGCCTTACAACAGTTGGGTAGAGTTGACTGGTTAGGTGAGGACTGGCAGGTCAGCTTAGACGTGGAGCGATTTCAGTCCCTCGCCGACGATATTCGTAACGACTACCAGAAGCTACCGCAAATCACCGCCAGGTGGCGCGGCGACCAGTCCTGGATGGGCGTGGAACCGATCCTGCTCACCCAGCTATCGCATTTTGACAGTGAATCTGTGCGCGTGACCGGCGAACGTCTCTATATGGAGGCAGGCCTGACCATGCCCAATCGATGGGCCTATGGTTTCCTCACGCCTACCGTGAAATATCGATCTGTCTCCTACGAGCTCGATGACTTTCCACTCATCGAGGATGACTCTCCGGACGCCGGCTCGGTGATGGCCAGCCTCGACGGTGGGCTGATTTTCGAACGCCAAACCTCACTGTTTAGTAGCAAAGTGACTCAGACGCTGGAACCGCGGGCATACTATTTATATTCAGGATATGAGGAGCAATCCGGGCAGCCTGACTTTGACAGTGCTGAACTGACTTTCAGTTACGACCAACTCTACCGCGATACCCGATTCTCGGGCCACGACCGCATTGATGATGCCGATCAGCTGTCCCTCGGCGTTACCAGCCGTTTTATCGATAACGCGTCGGGCAATGAGACGTTACGTGCCAGTATCGGTCAAATATTCTATTTTCGTGACCGCGAGGTAAGACTGAACCAGATCGACCCTGACCTGGCAGAGTCAACCTCGGCGATCGCTGCCGAGCTGGCCTTATCGCCCTCGAAAAAATGGCAAGTTCGAGCTAGCATTTTGTACGACCCCAGCGACAACAACTTTGATGCGGCCTATGCGCAGGCCAGCTTCACGCCCGAGCATGGCAAAATCTTCAACCTGGGCTACACCCTGCGAGAACCGCCGCCCTCTTTGATCGACAGACCGGTCACCGAACAAGCCAATGCGTCGGCCCACTACCCGGTCAACGATACCTGGAGCGTGTTTGGCGCCTACGCATATTCTCTCGAAGCTTCGGAGGTCGTCGAGAGCATGGTGGGCTTTGAATACGATGACTGCTGCTGGCGAGTACGTCTGCTTTACATGCGTTACGTCGATACGCTCGTTGGGGATATCGTCGACTTCAACGACCCGAATATGGAGCGCGAGAGTTCATTCCAGATTCAGGTCATGCTGAAGGGCATGGGAGGCTTTGGCGGTCGGGTAGATGAACTACTCAGCGACATGATTCGGGGCTTCACCAAGAAGCCCTGAATCATCCTTACGGCCGCTGCGCGCTGTAAGGTTGCCTGCCGCCACCCACCGGTGCTGTCGCAGGCTTCAATCTAATTCCATCAAGATAGCATTCACGCAACCTGTCGCTGTGGCGATCAAATATCGGATTGCCACAACCCCTAGACACGCGAAATCGATGTGGGTGCGTCAAAAAGGGGGCCTATGTTAACTATAGGCATTTTGGCTCACAATCGGCCTCTCCGTGTAAGTTTGGATTCGATTGGCATGGTAAGACGAACACTTCGCCACAGTAATGCTCCACGGCCGCACTTGAGAGGGGTGGCCACGGCCTTCCTGACTGGGCTCCTACTCGGAACCGGGCAGTTTGTCTCCGCTCAGATCGAGATGCTGGACCAGGTTGTTGCCATTGTCGATGACGACATCATTTTAGCGAGCGAGCTACAGGAGCGGGTTCAGGGCGTGCGCAGCACCATGGAAGCGCGGGGCGTGGACATGCCCGAGGAAGAGGTTCTCGTTCGGGAGACTCTGGACCGGCTGATTCTGGATAGTATCCAGTTGCAGTTAGCGAATCGATACGGCGTGCGCATACCGGACCAACAGCTGGACGAATCGATGACCCGGCTGGCGCAGCAAAACGGCCTCTCTTTGGAGCAATTCAGGATCGCCCTTGAGCAATCTGGACAGAGCTATGCCGCCGCCAGAGAGAACCTTCGGGACGATTTAGCTATTCAGCGCGTGCAACAAGGAAATGTGATGCGCAACATCAATATCACTGAGCAGGAAATCGATAACTTTCTCGCCACCGAAGAGGGCGAAACGCTGACGCAGCCCGAGTACCGGGTGGTGCAAGCCCTGCTCTCCACCGGTCGTAATGAGGACACCGTCACCGTCGCCGCTAAAGAGCGTTTTATCGACGATATGTTAGCCACCATTCGATCAGGAACACCCTTTGAGGAAGCCGTCTCGGTGACCCAACCCTTCGCCTTCTCTGGCGGTGATCTGGGTTGGCGAAAGCTGGGGGATATCCCCAGCATGTTTGCTGACGCAGTGCCCTCGTTAAAGATAGGAGACGTCGCCAAGGTACGCTCCTCGTCAGGCTTTCACCTGGTGTATCTCGCCGACGCAGTGGGTGGCGAGCGGCTGGTCAGGCAGACCGATGTGAGACACATCTTGATCAAACCCACAGAGGTGCTTAATGAAGACGCCGCTGAGGCCCTGGCGTTGGAACTGAAGGCGCGGATTGAAGGTGGCGAGGCCTTCGGGGATCTGGCGAGACAGTACTCCGACGACATTGGCTCTGCTGCCGAGGGTGGCGAGCTCGGTTGGACCAACCCAGGGCAGATGGTGCCCGAGTTCGAGACGGCCATGGCCAATGCAGATGAAGGCGAGGTTACTGAGCCGTTTCGGAGCGAATTTGGCTGGCACATTCTCGAAGTAAAAGGCAGGCGGGATAAGGACTTTTCATCTCAGGTGCAACGCAACCAGGTGGCTGGATTTATCAGGGAGCAGAAATATCAGGAAGAACTGGATGCCTGGCTCCGCAAGATCCGTGAGGAGGCCTTTATTGACATCAAGTGAGCGAGTTCCACCGCTTTGAGTTGATGCCTCAATAAGGTCATGCCCTTCCTCGATCATGTCAAACAACACGCCAAAACTGATAGTGACGACGGGCGAACCTGCAGGAATCGGACCCGATCTGGTTTTAGCGGCGGCCGGGGATCATTGGAATGCGCACCTGATTGCTGTTGGCGATAAAGCCTTGCTCACTGAGCGCGCAGCGATACTGGGACTCCGTGTGGAATTCCACCCCTACAACAGCACTGAGGCGCCTCAGCGTCACCGAATCGGACGGCTACCCCTTATCGACATCCCGCTTCACGCGACCTGCACCCCGGGCACGCCCGACGTGCAGAATGCATCCCACGTATTGGCACAACTCGATATGGCAGTGAATCTTTGCCAATCGGGTGAGTGCCAGGCCATGGTGACGGCACCGGTGCACAAAGCGGTCATTAATGACTCAGGTGTGCCCTTCAGCGGCCATACCGAATATCTTGCGGGTGCAACAGGGGCTGATCGGTCGTTAATGCTGCTGACGTCCGGCGACCTGAGGGTAGCGCTGGCCACGACACACCTTCCCCTCCGCGAGGTGCCCGATGCCCTCGACGCCCGCTTGCTCAAGCATATGCTGTGTACGCTACATCATGATCTTTCGAGTCGATTTAACTGTGCGCTCCCCCGTATTACCGTTTTGGGGCTGAACCCTCACGCCGGTGAGGGCGGCCATTTAGGCTCGGAAGAACAGGCCATCATTGCGCCCGTTTGCGAGATGCTCCGCGGTGAAGGACTGAATATCCTTGGACCGGTACCCGCCGACAGCGCGTTTATCCCAAGTTTGCGGGCGCAGACCGACGCGTATTTGGCGATGTACCATGACCAGGGTCTGCCTGTACTGAAGGCGCTGGGATTTCATGGCGCGGTTAATGTCACGCTGGGGCTGCCCATTATCCGCACCTCGGTTGACCACGGCACGGCACTCGATCTAGCGGCAACCGGCAAGGCGGATGTAGGTAGCTTGCGCGCGGCAATCCAGACAGCGATTGATCTCGCGTAACACGGTCGGTGGAGCTCGGGCTCGGAGGGCCTATCACCTCTGAGCTCCGCCGAGTAGCGTATGGTGGCAGCTGACAGGCGCGCGCTTCTCTGTAAAAAACCACGCACACTGAGTTCTTAACAAGACCTCAATCAGTCGTCAAGGTACACTTCCAGTTGTGACGATGCATCTCTCATGTAATGACTGATATTAATTTCTCTGCGTTGATTAGCAAAGCAAATGCCGCTGAC
>JADHQF010000122.1 GCA_016778085.1 Luminiphilus sp.
GTGATTACGGCGGTCGGCGCCGTCAATGCTGATCTGTTCCCTGGTGAGCAGGGCCAAGCGGCGCTGATCATCAACGACTACAGCGTGTTGGCGGGCACCCAGGGGTATTTTCATCACCGCAAAATTGACCGGCTGTTGGAGATCGCTGAGCAGGATAACTTGCCCATTGTGATGTACACCGAGGGCGGCGGCGGCCGTCCGGGTGATACCGATGTGTTGGTGTCGATGGCGGGGCTGAATGTGCCCACCTTTCATCGCTGGGCGGCATTGGCAGGGCGGATTCCGCGGATTGCGGTAAATCATGGTTATTGCTTTGCTGGCAATGCGGCGCTGTTCGGCGCGGCGGATATTCGTATTGCGACCGAAGCGAGCTGCATCGGCATGGCGGGGCCGGCAATGATTGAGGGCGGTGGCCTCGGTAGCTGGAAGCCACAGGACATTGGTCCGGTCTCGGTGCATCGCGAAAACGGTGTGGTGGACATCGTGGTCGCTGATGAGGCTGAGGCGACCGAGGTCGCCAAACGAGTTCTTGCCTGTGCGCAGGGTTTGCTGTCGGATTGGCAGGCAGCCGATCAGTCAGAGCTGGCCGCGCTGATGCCCACTAACCGCCGCTATGCCTTCGACGTCCGCAAGATTATCCGGCACCTCTTTGATCTGGAGTCCTTCATCGAGACCCGGCCGGACATGGGGCGCGCGATTGTCACGGGGCTTGCGCGCATCGAGGGTCGAGCCGTTGCGGTACTCGCGAGTGATTGTCGTCATCTTGGTGGCGCGATTGATGGCGAGTCTGCCACCAAGGCGGCGGCCCTTTACCAGCTGGCAGAAAGATGGCGCCTGCCCGTGGTGTCTCTGATCGATACGCCTGGATTTATGGTGGGTCCTGAAAGCGAGGCGAAGGGTGCCCCGCGATTGATGTCAGATCTCTTTATTGCGGGCGCCACGCTCACACAGCCTATCGTCGCGATCTTTTTGCGCCGTGCCTACGGACTCGGCGCCATGGCCATGACCGGCGGCTCCTTCGAGGTTCCCCGTTATGCTGTGAGTTGGCCGCAGGGTGAGTTCGGTGCCATGGGTTTGGAGGGGGCTGTTCACCTGGGCTTTCGTCAGGAGCTCGCCGAGGCACCGGATGAAGGGGCCCGGCAGGCTTTATTTGATAAGTTGCTCGCCGAGATGTACAACAAGGGGCGTGCGGTAGAGGCCGCCAGCTATCTCGAGATTGACGCGGTTATTCAGCCTGAGGAAACGCGGGCCGCGATTAGCCGCGCGCTGGTCTCAGGCTAGGTCAGACGTTGAACCGGAAGTGGATGACATCGCCATCTGCGACCAGATAGTCTTTGCCTTCCAGCCGCCAACGACCGGCATCCTTGGCACCCTGCTCACCCTGATGCGCCACGTAGTCCTCGAATCCAATGACCTCGGCGCGTATAAAGCCCTTCTGGAAATCGGTATGAATCACCGCGGCGGCCTCCGGCGCGGTGGAGCCCACGCGGATGGTCCAAGCTCGCACTTCATTGGGTCCTGCGGTGAAGTAGGTTTGTAGATTGAGTAAATCATAGCCCGCGCGAATGACCCGATTGAGCCCCGGCTCTTCCATGCCCATCTCGGCAAGGAAGTCGATTTTTTCTTCATCATCAAGCTCGATGATCTCGGACTCGAGCTTGTTGCAGATCACCACAACGCCTGCATTTTCTGCAGTGGCGTGAGCCCGCACAGCTTCCAGATGGGTGTTATTCTCGAAGCCATCCTCCGCCACGTTGGCGATATACATGGTCGGCTTGGTGGTCAACAGGTGTAGGGTTTTGACGCGCGCCCAGTCATTGTCATCAAGCGTCAGCGCTCGAACTGGCTGTGCCTCGTTCAACTGCGGTAACAACTTGTCCTCGAGAAGCGCCTTGAGCGCGACCGCCTCCTTGTCACCGCTCTTGGCTGTGCGCACCACTTTGGCGAGCTGCTTCTCGCAGGATTCCAAATCCGCCAGCGCGAGCTCTGTGTTAATCGTCTCGATATCGGCCAGGGGATCAATCTTATTGGCGACGTGAATAACGTTGGGATCCTCGAAGCAACGCACGACATGGGCGATGGCATCGGTTTCCCGAATATTCGCCAGAAACTGATTGCCGAGACCTTCGCCCTTCGAGGCGCCTGCCACTAACCCGGCAATATCAACAAATTCCATGGTGGCGGGAATGTTCCGTTCGGGGTTCACGAGGTCGGCGATTTGCCCCTGCCTTGGATCCGGGATCGGCACAACGCCTGTGTTGGGTTCGATGGTGCAAAACGGGAAATTCTCGGCATCGATACCCGCTTGCGTGAGCGCGTTAAACAAAGTGGATTTACCCACGTTGGGTAAACCGACGATGCCACATTGAATTCCCATGCCAATTAATCCTCTTGAGATGGCTGGGCGGCGTAGCTCTCGCTGTGGAGTGCCGTCATAGCCTTTACATCTTCGCCATCAAGCAATAATGGCAGCGCACTGATCGCTGCCTCAGTGCTGGCCTCGATGGCGATCTGGTCAGCGGCGGAGGCCTTGCTCAGCACCCAGCCAGATACCTTTTTGGCTGAGCCCGGGTGGCCGATGCCGATGCGCAATCGCCAGAAGTCCCGGTGGCCTCCCAGTGCGGGGATGATATCCCTCAGACCGTTATGCCCACCGTGGCCGCCGTCGTACTTGAATCTAGACTCGCCAGGTGGAATATCGAGCTCGTCGTGGGCGATCAGAATCGCATCGGGCTCGATGCGGTAGTAGCGCGCCATGGCGGCGACTGATCGACCACTTTCATTCATGAAAGTCTCGGGAATTAGCAGCCGCAGATCGTGTCCGGCGACGGTGCCGCGTGCTGACTCGCCCAATGCATTGCGGTCAGCGGCCAGTGTCAGCCCGCATTGCGCAGCAAGACGGCGCACAAAAAAGGCACCGGCATTATGCCGAGTGCCTTCGTATTGCGTGCCGGGATTGCCAAGCCCGACGACGAGTCGGATGGCAGACAAGGTCTAATCAGTCCTCGCTGCCGTCTCCGGCGTCATCAGAGGATGCCGCTTCAGCGCCATCACCTGCATCGCCATCACCTTTGGCTTCGCCATCTGCCTCGGCGTCTTCCGCCTCTTCTTCTTTCGCGGCTCTCGGCGCAACCACCGATGCAATCGTAAGGTCATACTCTTCGCCCTGTTCCAGTGCGGTAGAGATGACGCCCTCGGGGAGTGTGATGTCAGACAAGTGGACGATTTGACCCATTTCGACCTCGAGCATATCGACTTCGAGATATTCCGGGAGGTTCTTGGGCAGACACTGAACTTCGATATCCGTGGCCTGCTTCTGAATCATTCCGCCGTCAAGCTTGACGCCAGCGCACTGTTCTTCGTTGATGAAGTGCAACGGCACATTCACCTTGATCGCCTGATCCATTCGGATGCGAAGGAAGTCAGCGTGCATGGGAAACCCTTTCGCAGGGTGACGCTGGATATCCTTAATGATCACATTTTCAGTTTCACCACCGACCTGAACTTCGAGGATAGAACTGAAGCAAGCTTCGTTCTCCAGCATGTGCTCGAAATCCTTGCGGATTAGCGTGAGACTTTGGGCGGGCTGATTCGCCCCATAAATGACGGCGGGTATTTTACCCTCGAGACGACGCAGGCGGCGGCTCGCACCTTTCCCCTGGTCGGCTCGCGCCTCTGCAATAACAACAAAGTCAGACATGGTCTGGCTCCTTTTTTAGCACCACTTTGCCTGCGACCGACGCGGTGGTGGGTGGGTGAAGCACTGCTTAAGACAAATCAAACAGTGCGCTAATGGATTCCTCGTTGCTAACCCGGCGAATGGACTCAGCCAGTAAATCAGCAATCGTCAGCTGTCGGATCTTGCCGACGGCCAGTGCCTCACTCGACAGAGGAATCGTGTCTGTGACGACCAATTCGTCGAGCTGCGAATTCTTGATGTTCTCGATGGCCTTGCCTGATAAGACGGCGTGGGTGCAATAAGACACCACTTTCAATGCCCCACCTTGTTTGAGCGCATTGGCCGCTGTGCATAAAGTGCCCGCAGTATCGACCATGTCGTCGACCAGAATGGCAGTACGGCCGTCTACGTCGCCAATCAGATTCATCACTTCGGCTTCGTTGGCGCGCGGACGGCGCTTGTCGATGATGGCTAAGTCAGCGTCGTCCAACTGCTTGGCGATGGCCCGCGCTCTCACCACGCCTCCGATATCGGGGGACACGACGATTAAGTTCTCGTAATCGCAGCGCACAATATCGGCATTGAGAATAGGAGAGGCGTAGACGTTGTCTACTGGCACCGTGAAGAAGCCCTGAATCTGCTCGGCGTGCAGGTCAACGGTGAGTACCCGGTCTACACCCACCCCAACCATGGTATCGGCGACCACCTTGGCGGAAATCGGTACACGGGCCGAGCGGACGCGTCGGTCCTGACGGGCGTAGCCAAAGTAGGGCACCACTGCCGTGATGCGCCCCGCAGAGGCACGGCGCAGGGCGTCGATGATGAGCAGCAGTTCGATGATATTGTCATTGGTTGGGTGGCAGGTGCTCTGCAGCACGAACACGTCTTTGCCGCGCACGTTCTCATTCAGTTCAACGGTGATCTCACCATCTGAGAACTTGCTGACCGCCGCGTTGCCCATCGCAAGGTAAAGCCGGTCCGCAACCTTGCGTCCGAGCGCAGGATTGGCGTTGCCTGTAAACACCATCATTTTCGATGACATTCTCTTACCTCACCCTATGAAAGATGGCTGGGGCGGGAGGATTCGAACCTCCGAATGGCGGGATCAAAACCCGCTGCCTTGCCACTTGGCGACGCCCCAACAAACCCTTTACTCAACTACCCGCATCTCGGGGAGTCGGTCCACGCCCTCGGCCACGACAACATACAGCCCATCCGGGGCCTCGGCCGCAATTTGGCGCGCTGTTTCCTCTGTCTCCAGCGTGGCAAAAACGCAGGCCCCACTGCCGGTCATTCTTGCCGTTGGGGAGTGCCGATCGAGCCATTCCCACGCTTTCTGAACCTCAGGGTAACGCGGCAACACGACATCCTGTAAATCGTTGTGACCAGCCCCTGAAAAAAAGGCCTGCACTGTAATGGGCGGGGTGTGACGTGTCAACGCGGGATCGGCGAAGATTTCGGCAGTACTGACGGTGCAATCCGGCTGAGCAATGACGAACCACCGCTTCGGTAAAGTGAGGGTGGATAGCACCTCACCCACTCCCTCTGCCCAGGCATTCTGGCCCATAACAAACACCGGCACGTCGGCTCCCAGAGGTGTCGCCAAGCGCTGCAAAGCGTCCTGTTCCAGCTCCAGTCCCCACAATCGATTGAGCGCCAGCAAGGTGGTTGCAGCGTTGGAGCTGCCACCGCCCAACCCACCGCCTCGTGGAATGCGTTTGCGGATATGGATATGGGCGCCGCGGTCTGGATGCCCGAGCGCGTGGGCTGCCCGCAGAATCAGATTCTGCTCGGGCGCAATGTCGTCCGTATCACCCGTCAGCGTGACGCCCGGTTCCGCACGGGCCTCGAAACGCATATCGTCGCCCCAGTTGAGTAACTGAAAGACTGTCTGCAGTGAGTGATATCCGTCGGGGCGGCGCCCTGTCACATGTAGAAATAAATTGAGCTTCGCGGGGGAGCAGGTCTCAATTGCTGTCACGGTGCCGGACTGAACTCCCATTGCGAGATAATGACCTTTATTTCCAAACCGG
>JADHQF010000123.1 GCA_016778085.1 Luminiphilus sp.
ATTTCCGCACCCGCAACAAAGTGATCTCGCTCGACGCGGGGTTTCGGCAATGGATGGCAGAAGGCGCGGGTGACAACTATCTGACCGGTATGCAAATCGGTGACCCGGTGCAAAGTATTGTGCTGGGTGAAGTCGTGGAATCCGATCACGCCGATTACCCCGTGGGCACGCTAGTCAGCGCGCGCACTGCCTGGGAAGAGCAGAGCGTGCTGGATGGCAGCGATCTCTGCTCGCCGTTAGAGGTAGCCAGCGATGTCCCGCTTCACCAATACATGGGGATTCTTGGGCCCACAGGGATGACGGCCTGGATTGGACTGTTTGAGATCGGTCAACCGAAGCCTGGTGAGACCGTGGTGGTGAGCGCCGCAGGCGGCGCCGTAGGGACCGTCGTCGGGCAGTTGGCGAAAGCGGAAGGGTGTCGGGTAATCGGCTTAACCAGCACCCGTGACAAAGCCGATTGGCTGGAAAGCGCGGTAGGTTATGACGTGGTGATTGACCGTGAGACGCAACCAGATCTTGACGGCGCCCTGCGAGAGGCCTGCCCCGACGGCGTCGATATCTTTTTTGATAATGTGGGCGGCGAGACCCTCGATACAGTCATGAGTCAACTGCGCGAGCAGGCGAGACTCGTGTTGTGTGGTGCCATTTCGCAATACGAGTCAGCGGTACAGCCGCTCCATAACAGTTGGGAACTGATTACCAAGCGTGCGCGCATGGAAGGCTTCATGTTCTCGGACTATTTTGAATCTTTTCCCAAGATCGCAGAGGATCTCCAGGGCCGGCTTCAGCGCGGCGCGCTGAAAAGCTTTGATGCCGTTTACGAGGGGATCGAAACCACCCCCCGAGCCTTCTGCGACATGATGCATGGCGCTTCACGTGGGAAGTGCCTCGTGACACTGGACTAAATAATGCCGACACAACTGAATCAGGTACCCGAGGCGCTACAAAGTGATTTCGACATTGTTGGGGACAGCGGATTTTTCGCAGATCCCCAGCAACTGTTTTTGGACTCACTGGTTAAAGACCCTCGTGACATCGTTTACACCCCCCACAATGGCGGCCACTGGCTGATCACCTCCCACGAATTGGCTCGGGAAGTCCTCAGCAATGCCGAATTGTTTGGCTCATTTCCGATCGGCATACCCGCCAACATGGAGCAGCGCCCGCGACTGATCCCGTTGGAGAGCGATGCCAATGAACACCGGCGTTATCGACGCCTGCTGCTCCCTATTTTTGAACCCACAGCCGTGGCGCGTCTGCAGACGGGTGCGGAGGCTCTCGCCGCTGAGGTGTTGGATGAGGTGTTGCCCACTGGAGAGTTCGACTTTTTGTGGAAGGTCGCGAAGCCGATATCAATGGGACTGTTTGTTCGCCAGCTGGGATTGGAACCTGAGCGTCTCGATGAATTTTATGCCTGGGAGACAGGCTTTTATCGGGCGCCAACGATGGAAGAGCGAATCGCCTGTGGGGAGAAGATTGGCGGTTACCTCTTTGAGGTGGTCACACAGCATGTTGATCATCCGAAGGACGACATTGTGGACATGCTGCTCAATGTCGATGTGGAGGGAGAAAAGCTCTCTTTGGAGGAGGTGCACGCGATTTGTTACCTGCTGTTCCTTGCCAGTATCGACACGGTGGCCACCATGCTCAGCTTTATCATTCGCCATCTGGCGCGGGACTCAGCACTGTTTAACAGCCTCAAGGCGGATCGTAGCAAGATCGCTGACTCGGTCGATGAGTTCATGAGAATGCACGCTTTTATCAATCTCAATCGCATCTGTGAGCAGGACACGGAGTTTCACGGCGTTCAGTTTCGCGCCGGCGACAATATTGTGATCCCGAGCTTTGTCACCGATCGCGATGAGCGAACATTTGCCGACCCCGACACCTTTAACCCGGACCGCAGCAAGAAAGAGCGCAATCAGCACCACGCGTTCGGTGCGGGTGCGCACAAATGCATCGGCTTGCACGTTGCCAAAATGGAAGTGCGGGTGGTGCTGGAAGCCTTCTTTGATCGTGTCGCTTCACTGGAATTGGTGTCGGAAGACGCTGTAACGGGCCACGGTGGTACGACGATGGGCCTCGACACCATTCCTGTCAAAGTGGTGCTTGGCTGATCGCAGAGCGAAGCCTGAACAAAGGCCTAAATTGAGAAAACGGATCGGCTGGGGGAGAGATGGCTGACCAAAAAAAAATATCGCGCCGTCAGGCGTTGGGTGCTGCACTAGCGGGAGGCACTGCCGTGACCCTGGGAAGCGCAACACACGCTGAGGGGGCGGCCGCACAGATTTCCTGGGATCTTGAGACCGACATTGTCTGCGTCGGCTCGGGTGCTGCTTCGTTATCAGCCGCCTCGACCGCTGCCGCTGGCGGGGCGTCGGTCATCGTACTGGAAAAGGCCGCCGTTCTGGGCGGGACCACAGCCAAGTCCGGTGCAGTCATCTGGATACCGAACCATTTTGGCTTGAAGGCGAGGGGGATCGATGACCCTCGTGAGGCCTGTATTCAATTCCTCAGTCGCTATGCGTTTCCGACGCTGTACTCGCCGGATGCGCCTTATTTTGGTCTGTCTGAGTTCGACTACGAGCGCATTGCCGCGTTTTACGACAACGGTTCAATGGCTGTCGATTTTTTTCGCGCCGAAGGCATTTTCCAGCTTGCCGAGTGGCGCATGTGGGGTCTTGATCAGCCCGCGGTCGACTATCTTGAGCATGTGCCTGAAAACATGACGCCGACGGGGCGCCCACTGGCCGCCGTGGACGAGGAGGGCGTCTTTTGTTGGGGCATCGGCATGATCCAGCAAATGGTGGCCTTCCTGGGTAAACGCGATGTACCCATTTTGACCGAGCATGCTGTCAGGGAGTTGCTGACTGATGCCACGGGCGCGGTGATCGGTGTCTTGGTTGAAACGCCCGATGGGTTAAAGCGGGTCCGCGGTCGGCAGGCGGTGATCGTTGCAACCGGTGGCTATGCACATAACACCGATATGATTCAGCGTTATCAAGAGGTGTTCGCATACGGATCCTGTGCGATGCCCTCATCGCAGGGAGATTTCATCCCCCTCGCCAGTCGGGTAGGCGCCCAGATGGGTAACTTACACGGTGCGTGGCGCTGCGGCGTAGTGCTGGAGCAGGCACTGGAGAATCGCTCTGTGGGTACAGGACTTTTCGTACCACCCGGAGATTCGATTTTACTGGTGAACCGCTTCGGTCAGCGTTTCGTGAACGAACACCGTAATTACAACGATCGCAGTCGCAGCCATGCGACTTTTGACCCCAATCGAGTGGAATTCCCGAATGAATTTCAGTTCATGGTTTACGATCAGCGCATCGTGGAGACCGTGGCTGAACAAAACGGGCAGCCTCCTATTAAACCGGCAGAAAGCTACGTGATCTCCGGTCAGACACTGTCGGATCTCGCCCAGAACATCGCCGCGCGCGTCGAAGCGCTTGCTCCTCGTCTCGGTGGTTATGAGTTGGATAAATCATTCGCGCAGAATCTGAAAGACACGGTGCAAAGCTTCAATCAGTATGCAGTGAAAGGCCATGACCCGGACTTTGGTCGCGGTGAATTGCCCTATGACAATGCTTGGCAGCAGTTGTGGGCGTTGCCGACTTATACCGAAACACATCCCGCCAACCCGCACCCCAACCTGTCACTCCATCCCTTGGCGGCGGAGGGGCCTTACTACGCCATTATTCTGGCGCCCGGCTTACTCGATACCAATGGTGGACCGCTGACAGATTCCTCCGCTCGAGTGGTCGACAAAGACTTTCAGCCCATACCGGGGCTATACGGTGCGGGGAACTGTATTTGTGCGCCGACCCGTAACGCCTATGCCGGAGCAGGAGGAACGCTGGGTCCCGCGCTGACCTATGGTTACATCGCGGGTAAGCACGCCCTGACCCAAGGCGCACGAAATTCTGACAGTCGAAGCGCTTGAGACCAGGCTTGCTGTGCCAACAGCGTCGCGTTTAAAGCGCCACAACCGTTTTCCCGAAGTTCTCGCCCGCAAATAGATCCGCGAAGGCTTTGCCAACGTTCTCGATCCCGTTGAGGCGATGCTCAGGGGACTGAATGACGCCTTCGCGCAACCATTGGGAGAGCTGCTCCCTGGCTTCATCGTAGCGATCGTGTCGGAAGTGGGTCATGAAGCCCTCGACCGAGAGCTCTTTGGTGATGAGTTCAAACAGGTTGTTCGGTCCGTGAGGCGTCACACCGTAGCCTGATATTGCGCCGCATAGGACTAGCCGGCCGCGGTGATTCATATTGCTGATCACCGCTTCAAGGGTCTGCCCACCGACATTATCGAAGAACACATCTACTCCGTTGGGGCAGGCCTCACTAATGGCCTCTGCTAGCGGTGTGTCCCCTGATCGCACGACGGCGGCGTCGTAGCCTAGCGTGTCGCACAGCCAGCCAGCCTTGGCCTGCGAGCCCACGATGCCGACTACCCGAGCGCCAGAGAGCTTAGC
This sequence comes from Luminiphilus sp., assembly GCA_016778085.1. GTDB lineage: Bacteria > Pseudomonadota > Gammaproteobacteria > Pseudomonadales > Halieaceae > Luminiphilus. Next base: position 4,476 of record JADHQF010000123.1, read on the forward strand.
AATCTGCCCGGCGATTGTACCCACCGCACCACCTGCTCCACTGATCAAGACGCAATCCTCGGCGGTGGGTTTGGCGATGTCGGTCATACCAAAGTAAGCTGACATGCCGGTGTCGCCCAAGACGCCCATGTAAGCACTAGGGTTGAACTCGAGTTCAGCGGGGAGTCTGGCAATAAAATCGCTCCCGTCGCTCAGGCTGTGGGTCTGCCAGGCAAAACGGGCCATCAGCTTGTCGCCGACCGCATAGTCGAGATTTTTTGATTCCAGCACTTCGGCGAGCACTAGGCCCATCACGGGTTCGTCCAACCCCATGGCGGGTAACACCTCGTCACCCGAGTCCTCGTTCATCCAGTTGCGAAATCCGGCATCCAGCGAGACGAAGGTGTTGCGCGTAAGGAACCACCCTTCTGTGACTTCCGGTAGCGGTGCCTCCCGGACGGCAAAATCGGCCTCGACGGGATTACCTTGTGGCCTTCTTGCCAGTACGACGGAGTGCATCATCACGGAGTCCTTTTTATTCACCCTATGCTGAAGGAGAGTGTCTGATCAGACACAAAAAAGCCACCCGAGGGTGGCTTTCGTGTTCGCCAGGATTGGATCAGAATTCGTATCCGATCGTGATACCGAACTGCTGACGCGGCGCAAGTTCTGCCCAGGTAAACGAGCCGGTCGTGTATCGACGTTGGACTCGATTACCGTCTTCTAGCACATCGGTGCCGTACACAATCACCTTGAAGGTGCCCACGTCGGTATCTCGCAAGTAGGTCGCGGAGATATCTAAACTCTCCCAGCTGTCGATGGTGATCTTGGGGAAGGTCGCTGGGTCATAGATGGCCCAGGGGGTTTGCGTGTACACATCATCCTGGTAGCTGTAGTTCAACGTAAAGATGAGATCGCCGCCAAAAGCCTGAGAAACGTGCTCTGCCCCAAGGCTCCAAGTCAGCTCCGGCGCATAGAGCAGTTCAGCGCGGCCAGAGATGTCTTCACCATTGTAGTCGTAGGTGTCGTAGCTGGCGTCCAGCGTACCCAGAGCCGCTCTTAATGTCAGCGCACTGGTGGGCATCCAGATACCTTCTACCTCAATACCATCCATGCTGGTTTCGCCGACGTTCTTAATGAACGAACAGGTGATGCCCGCGGCGTCCTCCTCAGCTCCGCCTTTGCCACACTCCGGGAAGCTTG
>JADHQF010000124.1 GCA_016778085.1 Luminiphilus sp.
TGCAATTCGTAGGGCAGCACCAACCAATCCTCGGTGGTGTGCAAAAAGTAATCGGGTTTGCGGCCACTCAGGTGTTGACTGGGGTTGTAGTAGGGGACCGCTACGCGTAGCTCTTCGGGCATGTTCCGCCGGCACTTTGCCTTGAGTCTGGTGATCACGGCCTCCACGTTGTAGCCCGAGCTGAAAACGTCGTCGACGATGAGCAGCTTGTCACTGCGATTGAGGTTTTCAAACAGGTACTGCAGGCCATGCACCCGGATGCTCTCAGGGTTATCTACCAGCTCGCCGTAACTCGGCTGGCCACGGTATGAGGTTCTGATAGAGATATGGTCAGTTTTGACGCCCAAATACTGGAGGCATTCTTGAACGTAGATGCCAACCGTGGAGCCGCCTCGCCAGATGCCCACGATAAAATCGGGCCGAAAGCCGCTGTCAAAGATCGTGACCGCCAGCTTGAAGGCCTCCTCGAGCAGTTGCTCCTCTTCAATAAATTGCTTTTTCACGTTAACGTCTTACACAGACCGCCTGATCAACCTCAGCGGTGACTATACCCTCTCTGCGGTGAGAATCTCGACACAATGAGCGACAAGCAGTATCTCTCGGCCGACCAACTGTTAGTGGACTCGTTCCGTCTGGCGGAGCGTGTATTCTCAAGCGGATTTAAGCCGACGATGATCATCGCTATCTGGCGGGGTGGGGTGCCGATAGGTATCGCCGTGCAGGAGTTTCTCGCCTACTGCGGTGTCGAGACTGATCACATCGCGATTCGCACGTCGTCTTATGATGCGGGCATCGATCAACGCTTGGGGGGTATTCGAGTGCACGGCCTTAACTACCTGATCAAGAACGTCACGGCGGAAGACAAGCTGTTAATTGTGGATGATGTGTTTGATACCGGCCGCACGGTTGATGCGGTGATAGAACGACTGACTTCTCTCGCGCGGCTCAACACGCCGTCGGATGTTCGGGTTGCGGTGCCGTATTACAAGCCCAGCCGCCGTGAGGTAGATCGTGTGCCCGAGTATTTTCTTGAAGAGACCGATGCTTGGCTGATGTACCCGCACTCATTGGAAGGCCTCTCGGTAGAGGAAATCCGTGAGCAAAGGCCCGCTCTATACGACATCATCAAGGACCGTATCGCATCCTAGTGACAGTCCGTTTTCGGTTTAGTCCTCTGGTCTTAAAAAGTCTGTCTGCGCTGGTATAGTTTGTGACCGCGCACTGGGCGCCGCGTCACACAAAGGCAAATCGTGCAACAAAAATCAGTGCCATCACCCAAGCCGCGGCACTGACATCAGACGCTTTCCCGGCAATCACCTTTAACAGTACGTAGCTTAAAAAGCCTGCCGCGATGCCGTTTGCGATTGAGAAAGACAGCGGGACCATAATGATGGTGAGCAGCGCGGGCAGTAGCTCGGTGGGGTCAGACCAGGTGAGGTGCTGCATGCCCGACATCATGAGTAGTGCCACGTAGAGCAAAGCCCCTGCGGTGGCAAAGGGCGGAATCATGCTGGCTAAGGGCGCAAAAAAGATCATCGCTAAAAAAAGCATGCCTACCGCACAAGCCGTGAGACCGGTTTTCCCCCCTGCGGCGACGCCCGCGGCACTTTCTACATAGGAAGTAACCGGCGCGCAGCCCACCAGCGCCCCGGCCACACTGCTCGTGCTGTCCGCTTTCAGCGCGCGATCAAGATTTTCAATGGTACCGTCTGTTTTGGTGAGACCCGCTTGTGTCGCCACCCCGACCAACGTACCCGCAGTATCAAAAAGATTTACGAATAGGATTGAGGCGATGGCGCTGACCATCGCCACATCCAACGCGGCTGCGATGTCGAGCTGGCCTAGCACGGGCGCGATCGAGGGTGGCGCTGACACTATGCCCTGATATTGCACTGCCCCGACACTCAGACCGATGATGGTGACTGACAGAATGCCAAGCAGGATCGCACCGGGAAAGCGCCGTGTGGCCAGCCCCGTGATGATGAGAAAGCCCAGTGCGGCCAGTAGCGTCTCGGTGGTCTGGAAATTACCGAGCGAGAGTAGCGTGGCCGGGTGGTCAACGATCAGCCCGCCATTGCGAAGTCCGATCATGCCCACAAAAAGCCCGATGCCCGCCCCCATCGCGATGCGCAAATTCCAGGGGATGCTGATGAGCATCCACTCCCTGAGTCGAGTGACGGTCAAGATCACAAACAGGATGCCTGCAATGAACACCGCCCCCAGTGCGGTCTGCCACGGATAGCCCATATCCCCGACGATGGTGTAGGTGAAGAACGCATTCAGCCCCATGCCCGGGGCGAGACCCACGGGCCAGTTGGCGTAGAGCCCCATAAAGAAGCAGGCCAGTGCAGCGGCGATGCAGGTGGCAACGAACGCAGCGCCCTGGTCCATACCTGCCGAGGCCATCATTTGTGGGTTCACAAAGGCGATGTAGGCCATGGCCATAAATGTGGTGAGGCCTGCACCCAGCTCGATGCCAACGGTGGTATTTGATTGAGAGAGTTTGAAGAACCGCTCCACGATGTGCCCCTTTATTGAATCATTCTTGGGTCGCGCCCCTCTCCTGAGGCCACAATGGAGTGTACCCGCTGGTAGCCGTGACTGCTGTTGTGATGTTCGGCTGGAAGGTTAAAGACTGTTCAACGATAGAGGCGCCTGTCCGCCGGATGCGGCGGCCAGGCCAGCTGGCCTTCGACTTGCCAGCGCAGGCCGCGAGCTGATGCAGGTGATGCCGCCACTCATGTCGCCCCAGAGGATCTGTCCCGGGCTCGACGAGCCCGGGAGACCATGCTCAGAAATCGATGCCCACGCGAGCCATCAGCTGACGGGGCGGGATGAACTGATCACCTGTAGCACCGACACCGAACACATCGGTGAAGCGCGCATTAATGCCGTCCTCGTCGGTCAGGTTTTTGCCGATTAGTTCCACTCGCCAGTTAGCGTTGGTCGGAGAGAAGCGCAGCACCAAATCAAAGGTGTCGTAGCTGTCGACTTCGTCGGTCGTGGGGTTATTAAAGATGCGGTGTCTAAAGTCACCGCGGTGGGTGTAACTCAGGGTGCCCTCGAAATCGCCCCAGCTCCCTATGGTGTTGCTGTAGGTCAGCGCCAGGTTCGCGGTGAAGCCCGGTGTCTTGGCCAGCTCGTTGCCTTTAACGTCGGCAATCTGTCCCGCCCGGGCAATTTCCACCTCGGGACTAAATAAACTGATGCCTTGCGCGAGCAGTGCGTTGGTCGCGGCTTCTGATTCGACATTGTCCAATGCCAAGTGGCTTGCGGTAATTTCGGTGTCCAGCCAGGCGAGACGGGCATCGAAGATGAGAGAGTCGGTGACAAATGCACCCAGCTCGAGTTCCGCACCCATGATTTCTGATTCAGGAATGTTGCCCACGCCGCCCTGGAACACTTCGGGATCGGTCGCCTGATACTGGAGGTTGTCGTAGGTGTAGAAGAACGCCTCACCTTTGATTCGAACCCTGCCATCGGCTAGGTAGGTTTTGAAGCCTACTTCATAGGCATCAATCGTTTCTTCTTCAAAAACGGGTAGCACCACGATCGGCGAGACGACGTCCTCGCGGCCGAAGGTCAGGTTGGAGCCGCCCGGCTTAAAGCCGCGAGTGTAGGAGGCATAGGCCATGGTGGCGTCACCGAGGTCGACCTCCAGAGCCAGTCGCCCGGTTACTTTCTCACTCTCGATCTCGAGAATCTCTGTGCCCTCGCGACCGTAGAAGTTGGTGACAGCACTGTAGACCTCGTCCTCGGTATACCGCAGGCCGGCGATCATGCGCACGCTGTCTGTGAATGACCACGTACCCTGTCCGTAAACCGAAATCGATTCGCGCTCGGGCTTTGAGTCAGAGATGAATCCAACGTCGCCCCCGTAGGCATAGATGTCGTCGAGCGTGAAGTCGTCGAACACGCCGTCAAAGCCGAAGTCGAGCCGTTCGAGAATGCTGATGTCGACCTCAGTGTCGAGGTAGAAAACACCTGCTACCCAATCGAGCCGACCAAAAGCCGGTTCGTTCGAGATCAGGTTGAATTCCTGTGTCGTGGTTTTCTGTTCGTTGGTTTCAGGGTCGAAGTAACTCTGCAGCAAGAAGAAGGGCGGCAATGTGCGGTAGTCGTGACGGTCGTTGTCGCGCTGGATCGCGATGTCGTCGTTTTGGTAGCTCGTCAGGGACTTGAGCGTTACCCCGCCGAGATCCCACTCCAGCGTCATGCTGTAAAGCTGTGATTCGAGTTCGTAGCTTGAGAGAGAATCCTGTGCGAGTTTGCGAGCACCGGGCGTCGGGTCATAAATGCCTTTCTGGGCCTGACCATTCACCTCTTCATCAAATAGCTGCGCCGTAAATGTCGCCGAGAACGTGTCGCTGGGCTGTATCAACAGTTTCGCGCGGGCAGAGATGCTGTCAGCGTCGTCGAGGTCTTGCCCGTTGCCGACGTTGTCAGTGAAGCCGTCATGCTTATGACTCATAACAGACACTCGCGCCGCCACTGATTCGCTAAAGGGGATGTTCATTGCAGCGCGGGCCTTCACCAGGCTGTATTCCCCCAGAGTCAGGTCAGCGGTACCTGAGAACTCGTCGAAGGTGGGCGCCTTGGTGATCACGTTGATACCGCCGCCGGTGGAGTTTTGACCAAAAAGCGTGCCTTGAGGCCCTCTCAGTACTTCAATTCGCTCTAGATCAAGAAAGTCCGTCTGCAATGCAAAAGGCGAGGCCACGTAGACACCATCAAGATGGTAAGAGACCGAAGGGTTGGCGATGGCGTTCTGATTCGCCTCGTTGCCGATACCGCGGATTGTGATAACGGTCTTAAAACCCTCGTTCTTGGCGACATTCACCCCAGGCGCGATCGCGCTGAGGTCAACAAAGGAGTTCAGCTGTCGATTTTCCACGTCCTCCGCACTGAGTGCAGTAACGGCCTGAGACAGGTTCTGCAGGCTCTCGGTCCGCTTCTCCGCGGTTACCAATACTTCTTCAAACACAGGCGCTTCCTGTGCCCAACTTCCTACGGATATTGCAATAACAAGTGGACTGGCCACTGCAGTCAGCAAACGACGATTCTTCACCTCAGGCTCCTTGATGATTATCTGGCTACACCAGCTAATAGAACGCAATCTGTATGCCAATTCAGGAAATACAGTTAACGCGCAAAGCTATACAATGCTTATGTCTGCGGGGTCTGAACAGCAACCGATGAATCCCGATGTTTTTGCACTGATTCAGTGCCTAGAATGGATCACATCGGGGCGAAGGTTTTGCTCAGCTCGTATGGTGACTCTACCGAAAGCTGGGGCGGTTTTCTTCTCTTATTCGGTCAGTCGAGCGCCAAACAATAAATGGAACCTGAAGTGATAGCGCTAACGTGCTGATTTTATTTGACTAGCTAAATTCGAATTTTTTTTGCATTTTTTTGAGAAAAAACTGTTGACGAAATTCTACGTATTGGTATTATTACCACTGCCGACGGCGACCGACGAGTGACCAACTGCAGACGGAAGCGAGGGGGAAGCCGGAGGAAGAGTGCTCAGGTAGAAAAGCGTAGCGAAGGGCCGGCACAAACGCAGTTCGCTACCCACCAAGGGTGAGGGGATACCACCCGAGGGGCCAGATGGAATCCCGGTCTGGACGCCTGAGAGGCTC
>JADHQF010000125.1 GCA_016778085.1 Luminiphilus sp.
TCTGTCGACACTGCCTTCGACAACCGCCTCCTTTCGCCAGCGCACACGCACCCTACCTGATGCGCACCGGCATCAGAGACCTCATACACCTCTGGAAATTTCAGAATCGGCCCCAGCTGACCAGACTGCTCGCTGAGCTATTGCTAAGCGGCCCGCGCACAGACCTCACAGAAAGGTTAACGACTCCGACGTCGGCAGCTCACACCGTCGTGATTCCCATCCCGACACAGTGGCGCAGGCAGGTGCGTCGGGGTTTTGATCACACCTGGCTGCTGGCTAACGCCATTCGGTCACAGTGGATCCAGCCCGCTGTCGTCAGACCCTGGTTGAAAAATCGACGCTACCGGCCTGCCCAGCATCGACTGAACAAAAAAAACCGGCTCGCCGATACACAAGATCGATTCGTTGCCCACCCCTCGATCGCCGACCAAAAAGTTGTGCTCATTGACGACGTCATGACCACCGGTGCAACGGCACGCGCAGCAGCGCGCGCGTGCGCGGAAGCCGGAGCGCACTCGGTGGCCGTGTGGTGCCTGGCGCGCACTCCGGCGCCTTTCGGCGTGGAGTAACATAAGCGCTTTCATCACGGGGTGACCCATGACACATCCCTTTGAAGGGCTGACACCGGATTGCGTGGTCGACTGCATCGAAGCCATTGGCTTGCGCAGTGACCTGCGCCTGCTCGCGCTGAACAGCTATGAGAATCGCGTCTATCAGGCAGGCATCGAAGAAGCCGACCCGGTCATCGTTAAATTCTACCGGCCAGGGCGCTGGACCCGCGAGCAAATTCTGGAAGAGCATACCTTCGCGCAAGAATTGGTTGATAACGGTCTGTCCGTTGTTGCGCCGATGGAAATTAACGGCGCGACACTGCAGGAGGCGCAGGGCTTTTTAATTGCGGCGTTTCCCCGCCGGGGAGGTCATGCACCGGAGCTCGACAACTTTGATCACCTGCTCGGGCTGGGTCGCACACTGGGGCGCATGCATGGCGTGGGTGGCTCGGCTGACTTCGCGGAGCGTATCGACTACACGCTGGAGCGCTGGTTGATCGAACCCCTCAACTATCTCAGTACTGAGTGGGTACCCAATGAGTTGCTTCCCGCCTGGGATAGCCTGGGCAAGGACTTAGTGGATCGCGCAACGCGGTTGATGAAAGACTACGCGCCGCGAGAGGGCATACGGCTGCATGGAGACTGCCATGTGGGCAATATTCTCTGGCGCGACGATACGCCGCACTTTGTCGATCTCGATGACTGCGTCACCGGGCCCGCGATTCAGGATTTATGGATGTTTCTATCGGGCGATCGCGCGCAAAGAGAACTGCAGCTCGCGGAGCTCATTGCGGGCTACGAGGAATTCAATGACTTTGACCCACGAGAGATCAAATGGATTGAAGCACTGCGCACCGCCAGGATGGTCTACTACAGCGCCTGGCTGGCCCGACGCTGGGATGACCCGGCTTTCCCGGCCGCCTTCCCATGGTTTGGACAAGAACGTTATTGGGCCGACCAGATTCTGGCGCTGCGCGAGCAGCTGGCCTTACTCGAGGAAGAACCGCTGCGGCTCCTGTGATGACCGCAAGGCTTGATCTAGGCCGGCTCAACCACCCCGACGAGCGCCCGGATAAATCAGCGTCCATAGCCAAAACCAGAACCGGTTTTTCCCCAGCACATAGCGATCAAGTTCTTTGAACTGTTTTGCTGTTTGGTCGGGATCAGCATAAAGATCGGCACGGGTATAGCGCGGCGTATCCGGATCAAGGGTTTTCACCACCTTGGCCGGATTGCCTGCCACCACCACATTGGCCGGCACGTCGCTGGTGACGACTGCTCTGGCAGCCACCACGCTGTTATCGCCAATCGTTACACCTTTTAGAACGGTGGCGTGGTCACCCACCCAGACGTTATCGCCGAGTCTGACCGGCGTGGGCTCGACGGCCCGCTCAATGCGATCGTAGAGGCCATGCCAATCTGAATCAGTAATGTAGGCGCCATTGGCGAGCATGCACCCATCGCCCAGCGCGATGTCATCGCTGGCACTGATACGGGAACCCGGACTCATCAAGCAAGCGTTACCGAGGGTGATGCGGCCCTGCCCCACGTCACGTCCCCAGACCCCAATCTGCACCGGCTGACTGGCGGTGTTGATGGCGGTGAACGAATGGCCGATGCGAATATTGGGTCCCGAGATATCGACATACCACGGCGCCATAATGGTCGCATGCGCACCAAGGTGGTCACACCGGGGCCGCACAAACCAGTCGATCCAAGCTGCGCGGAAGGCGAGGTAGGTACGTTTGACCCAAAAAGGGCGAAGATCTTCGCGCATGCTTTCAGTATTGACCAGACAGGTTTAGGTAGCGGGGTATGATGGCAAGGTGATTGACGCTCCGCAAACAGACCAAACTGAGCACACTGCGCCGGTGCTCTCAACGGACCAGCTGGGCACCCATCCTGATCTCACAGAGATTGTGCGACATCACCAAGATCACCCCTGGCGCAAACCGTGCCCCGCGCATACCCGAGAAGCGTTCGAGCAACTGCTCGAGCGGCTGCAGCGCGACAACAGACCGCTAATCATGGATTCGTTCTGTGGTACCGGCATGAGCACGGCGCTTATTGCGGAGGCAAATCCGGATGCGCTGGTAGTCGGTATCGATCAGTCCGCTCATCGGCTGGCAAAGCATCGGGCCACCGGAGCGCAAAATTACCTGCTACTTCGCGCAGAAGCCGAACCGTTTTGGCTTTGCCTTGTGGAAGCCGGTATCAGGCTGCACAGCCATTGGTTGCTCTATCCCAACCCCTGGCCCAAAGCCTCCCAGCTCAAAAGGCGCGTCCATGGGCACGGCGCCTTTCCGGTACTCGGAGCACTGGGCGGAGGGCTTGAACTCCGGACCAACTGGGCTATTTTTGCGCAGGAATTCCACCAGGCGGCTGCTCTGATTGGCATGGATGGCCAAACAGAACCCTTCGTTCCCGACTCACCGATGACGCTGTTCGAAAGAAAGTATTGGGAGCGAGGCCACACGCTGTGGCGTTTTCGAGGTAAATGCGTCGCCTAGCTAAGCACCGGGTAAAGCGCTAACCTTCGCCTCACTGCAATGAGGTCCCCCGGGGTACGGAGCAGAACCGATGACAGCCACGCAAAGCGACGGCATCAAGCAAATGCAGAATGGCGATCCCATTTGGGAGCGCATCCGCAGCGAAACCCGTGAGGCCGCTGCAGCAGAGCCTATTCTGGCAAGCTTTCTGCACGCGACCATCCTCAATCATGAGGAACTGGAGTGTTCGCTCAGCTTTCACCTGGCCAACCTGCTCGATAACCCTTCCGCGCCGGCGATGATGCTGCGCGAGTTGATCCTTGAGGCACTTCGCGATGACAGCGACATCCGAGGCGCAATTCGAGATGACCTGAACGCCATTCTTGATCGGGACTCAGCCTGCCACGAGTTGTACATCCCGTTTTTGTACTTCAAGGGCTTTCAGGCGCTGCAGATTCATCGCATCGGTCATTGGCTATGGACACACGACCGACAGCCATTGGCACTGTTCCTACAGAGCCAGATGTCGCGACAGTTCGGTATCGATATTCACCCCGCCGCGCGTTTTGGCCACGGCATCATGCTCGACCACGCCACCGGCTTGGTCGTGGGTGAAACGGCGGTTGTTGGCAACCGGGTATCGATTTTGCAGTCGGTCACCCTGGGCGGCACAGGTAAAGAAGACGGCGACCGTCACCCCAAGATTGGCGACGACGTGCTGATTAGTGCGGGGGCGAAGATCCTTGGCAATATCCATGTGGGTGAAGGCGCCAAAGTAGGGGCCGGATCAGTCGTCCTACAAGACGTACCCGCGCATACCACCGTAGCAGGCGTCCCGGCAAAGGTGGTCGGCAAGCCGACCACCAGCTCTCCGGCGCTCGATATGGATCACGCCATTCCCGATTCTCAGTGGTAAGCGGGCGACAGCTCCACGACTGCATCCACCATCGCGGCCACATGCTCAGGGTCAATTCCCGGGGTGACACCGTGACCCAGATTAAAGACGTGGCCACTGCCCTCGCCAAATGAACTGAGGATCTGACCGACCTCTGTGCGAATGCGCTCCGGTGAGGCGTTGAGCAGTGTCGGATCCATATTGCCCTGCAGGCAAACTTTGTCACCCACCCGCGCGCGGGCCTCGCCAATATCAGTGGTCCAATCAAGCCCCACAGCATCCGCACCGCAGTCTGCAATGGCTTCCAGCCACTGACCACCGCCCTTGGTAAAAACAATGACCGGCACGGGCCGGCCCTCAGCCTCTCGGGGCAATTGCTCAATGATCTCAGTCATGTACCGTAGCGAGAACTCGCGATAGGCATTGTGACTGAGCGAGCCGCCCCAGGTATCAAAGATCTGTAGCGCCTGCGCGCCGTTGCGCACCTGCTCAGAAAGATAAACCGCGACCGACTTGGCCAGCGTCGACAGCAACTGGTGCATGACTTTGGGCTCGTTGAAGGCCAGTGACTTCACCTTGGCAAAATCCTTGCTCGACCCACCTTCGACCATGTAGGTCGCCAACGTCCAGGGGCTACCGGCGAAACCGATTAGTGGGATGCTGCCTTTGAGCTCTTTACGAATCAGTGCCACCGCGTCCATCACATAGCCCAGCTCGTTGGCCGCGCGGTCAGGATCCAATGCGGCGATCTCCGCCGCAGAAGAGATGGGCCGCTCAAATCGCGGACCCTCACCTTCGGAGAAATAGAGGCCCAAGCCCAAAGCGTCAGGCACGGTTAAAATATCGGAGAAGAGAATCGCCGCGTCCATCGCGTACCGTCTGAGCGGCTGCAATGTCACTTCGCACGCCAATTCGGGGTTGGTGCAGAGCCCCATGAAACTGCCCGCTTTGGCGCGGGTCTCGCGATATTCAGGGAGATACCGCCCCGCCTGACGCATCATCCATAGTGGGGTTCGGTCCACAGGTTCGCGCATCAGGGCGCTGAGGAACCGGTCATTTTCCAAGCTGACCATGCTATCGACTCTCTTTTGGCTATCTTTTTTGTTTTGCGCTTTTTTGTTTTGCGCTTTTTTGTGTTGCTTATCTCGTTTTTATTTTTGTGGTGCTGATCCGTCCGTAGCAGATCTTTTTTTCTTCATGGCGTCATTATTCTGAAGTGTACCCTCCGCGGCTAGGCCAACACGACCCGCCGATCACACTTCCAAATAATCCAGTATCCCCTCAGCCGCCTGACGGCCCTCCCAGATCGCGGTCACGACCAAATCTGATCCGCGCACCATATCACCACCGGCGAAGATCTTGGGGTTGGCTGTTTGAAACTTGAATGTCTGGTGCTCTGGTGCGATCACGCCGTCCCAATCATTACAGATGACCCCCTTCTCGGAGAACCAATCGGCGGGGCTTGGCTGAAATCCAAAGGCCATAATGATGGCGTCGGCTTCAATCACGACCTCACTCCCCGCAACGGGCTCCGGACGGCGACGCCCATCCGGCCCAGGCTCACTGAGCTGCGTTTCAACCACCTTGACACCGATGGCCTCGCCAAAATAATCCATCACCTCAATCGGCTGACGGTTAAACAAAAA
>JADHQF010000126.1 GCA_016778085.1 Luminiphilus sp.
AAGGTTGTCGGGATTACGCACGCATCAAACAGCGAAGACTCAGGAGGCAAATCGGTCAGCCTGAGCGTCCGCCTCACCTACGGCTTTGGAGCCGTGGCTTATGGCATCAAGGACAACGGCTTCGCCTACTTCTTGTTGCTCTTTTACGGCACCGTGGTGGGCTTGGAGCCTGCGCTGGCCGGCACGGCGCTGCTGATTGCGCTTATATTCGACGCCTTCAGCGATCCGATTGTGGGTTACTGGTCCGACAACACCCGCTCTCGCTGGGGGCGGCGCCACCCGTTTATGTACGCCGCAGCGATTCCCGTGGCACTGTGTTACTCGCTACTGTGGCAGCCGCCTGATTGGAGTGACGGGGCGCTGTTTCTCTATCTTGTTGTATTAGCGGTCCTCATTCGCACACTCATCACCTTTTTCGAAACGCCGAGTTCTGCCTTGATGCCTGAGCTCACCGCTGACTACGACGAGCGCACCACCATTCAGGCCTGGCGCTCCTTCTTTGGCTGGGCGGGGGGCGCCGGGATGGCCGTGTTTATGTACGCGTTTCTGCTGGTGCCCAGCGACACCTATCCGGTGGGCGCGCTCAATCGCGACGGTTACGAAACTTACGGGGTGATCTCCGGCGGTGTGATTCTGGTGGCGATTCTGGTGTCGGCGCTGGGGACGCATCACCGCATTGGCTCATTGACGGCGCCACCGCCTAGAGCGCGTGCAGGTCTGAAGGCGGTGTTTAAAGAGGTGACCGAAACACTGGCAGACCGAAGCTTCTTTGCGCTGTTTATATCGTCCATTGCTAGTGCCGTTGCGACAGGCCTCACCGCGGCACTGACTTTTATCATGCTCACCTACTTCTGGGCCTTCTCATCGGAGCAGGTGTTTTACTGGACGTTGCTGGTCGTCATCTCGGCGTTGATGGGATTGCTGATTGCGCCCCGGGCCTCCAAACGTTGGGGTAAGAAAGGGGCGGCGCTGCGGCTCGGTGTGCTGGCCTTCACGGTGCAACCCTTACCCGTGTTGTGCAGGCTCTTGGGCTGGATGCCGGAGAACGGAGACCCGCTCTTGTTCCCGATCCTCGCCACCGTTAACACGATTGATCTCGGTCTCATCATCGCCATGCAGGCGATTTTCTTTTCGATGCTGGCGGATCTGGTTGAGCACTCCGAGGTGAAAACCGGGCGCCGCAACGAGGGCGTATTTTTCTCCGCGCTAACGTTTATTCGCAAAACCACTCAGGGCATCGGTGCCTTCGTCGCGGGTCTCATTCTGCAGGCGGTGGCGTTTCCCCAGGGCGTGGCCCCCACCGACGTGCCGACCGAGTCGGTGCTCCAGCTCGGCACCTTGCTCGTTCCCTCCCAATGGGTCTTGTGGGGTGTCATGCTTGTGGCGTTGGCGTATTACCGATTGGATCGCGCTCAGCATCAGACCAATCTGACTGCCATTCAGTCGCGAGATGGCCGTTCCGTCTAGGCATCGCCGCTCATCAGCGCGATGTGGGCCAAATCCTTTTGGGCGACCCTCTGTGTCATGGCATACTGACTGCCAATAGTCAGTCACACCGAGTGAGGAGCGCGCATGGCGCTGAACATCGCCCCATCTTCTGATGGTCGCCGGCAGCGCAGTGAGCGCAGCCAGACGGCGATCATCGAAGCTGCATTGTCTCTCATGGACGAAGGCACGCTGGTGCCCACCGCGCAGCAGATTGCTGACCGGGCCGGTGTGGGCATCCGCTCTTTTTTCCGGCACTTCGCCGACATGGATTCGCTATTTCTCGCCGCCGACGACATGTTGCTCTCTTCCTACGAGGCGCTGTTTAAGGTTGACGATAGAACAGGCACTTTGGCAGCGCGCGTGGCCCGGTCGATCGATCTTTACGGTAACGCGTTCGCCGAGTTGCGTCCGATTATCCTCTGCACGCAGGCACAGCTGTGGCGTTCTCCGAAGCTCAAAGAAAATTACGCGTGGCATCAGAAACGACTGCGCAAAGAGCTAGAACTGTGGTTGCCTGAGGTCGCGGCACTGCCTAAAGACCGACGTGAGGCCTTGCATGCGGTGGCTTCTTTCGACATGTGGCATCGATTGCGCGAGCACCAGGGGCTGTCGCCCAAAGCCAGCGCCGACATCGTTTCATCATTGGTGATGGATCTCATCGCCTCGAGCTGAGTTGAGGTAGTCACATGTCCGAGCAGTTCAAGGATCAAGGGGGTGTGGCCACCATGGACCCCAGCCACCTGACGCGCTGGCTGACCTCTAGATTGATGACGCGAATTTCCGGGCCTGCTGCCGTTGCAGCGCGGCACCGGAAAGCCGAGCAGACTCGTGTCAAAGCTGGCGCCGCTCATCGGGTCGACTATTTCCACCAGGTCGACGAGGGCTACAGTTACCTTGCAGCGCAAATGCTCGAGCGACTGGCGGCCCGTTACGATATTGAGCTGCACTGCCACCTCGTGCGCGGGCAGGAGGGCAAAAACGCCCCCGAGCCTGAACTGCTCGCCCAGTTGGCGCGCGCCGATTCACACGTGATTGCTCCCGGTTACGGTCTGAGTTTCCCTCATCATCCCGACGCACCCGCGGCGAGCTTGATCGAGACGGCGGCACAGATCCTTGCTGCCCAGTCCAATGTGGATTTTCCCAAAGCCGCTGTGAGCGTCAGTGAGGCACTGTGGCGTGATGACGCCAGCGCGATGGCGGAGTTGGCAGCGGTGCTTGGCACCGCGTCAGCTGAAGCAACAACCGCTGCGATCGAGGCGGGGACCCAAAAGCGTCGCGAGCTCAAGCATTATTCGGGGGCGATGTTTTATTACGGGGGTGAGTGGTACTGGGGTGTCGATCGGCTTTATCACCTTGAGGCGCGGCTCGCCGATTTAGGCGCAGATACGCAGCCCGGCTCTTCACTGATCGCGCCCCGTCCGAGTGAGGATCTTGCTGGGCATTGTGATACCGGGCAATACACTCTGGAGCTTTACGCTTCTTTACGCAGCCCTTACACGGCGGTCATTTTTGATCGCGCCGTGGCCTTTGCCGCAGCCGCGGGTGTGACATTAAGCCTCCGCCCTGTACTGCCCATGGTGATGCGCGGTGTGCCGGCCACGCGCGAAAAAGGCATGTACATCTTCACGGACGCGGCCCGGGAGGCGCGCGCGGCTGGCACGCCCTATGGCAATTTCTACGACCCGATTGGCGATCCTGCGCGGCGTTGCTATGCCTTGTATCCCTGGGCTGCGTCTCAGGGTAAAGGCGTTGAGCTGTGTTCCAGCTTTTTACGTCATGCCTTTGTGCTGGGTGTGAATACCAACAATGATCGCGGCTTACGCAAGGTGGTCGAGGCCGCGGGCCTTGACTGGTCGGCAGCGCAGCCACACCGCGAGGACAACACCTGGGAAGCCCTGCTTGAGGACAACCGCCAGACCATGTACGAGGCTGGGTTGTGGGGTGTGCCGAGTTTCCGGCTGCTGGACCCGGCGGGTGAGCCGCTACTCTCTACTTGGGGTCAGGATCGTTTGTGGCTGGTCGCTCATACCTTACGCGACGCGCTGGCAGCCCGCGCTTCCTGATCACAACCCCCTTCCTAATTGCATCTCCTATCTATTGGCAGTATAAATGCCAATAGTTAATTGGCGGACCTGAATAGCCGCAGAGGCGGGGTGTTATGCGCAAGATTTTTATCTCATTGGCCGCAATATTGGCCGTGGGGGTCGGCGGGGCCTATCTTTACCCCAGCACCGCGATCCTGACGGCGATCAAGGTGCGCACTTCTCTGTCTGCGACCCAGATTGGCCCACCCCGGGACATCGACTGGCAACAAGGCCCGGCCATATCGGCTAGCGTGCCTTCAGAGCGTCCCCCCAATATTGTGGTGATTATGGCCGACGATCTCGGCTACAACGATATTTCGACTTTTGGCGGCGGTGTGGCGGGTGGACGTTTGCAGACGCCCAACATCGATGCGCTCGCGGCGCAGGGCGCGGTGTTTACCCAGTCTTACTCGGGCGCGTCAACCTGCGCGCCCTCCAGAGCCATGCTGATGACGGGGCGATATCCTAGTCGCACCGGCTTTGCTTACACGCCGATGCCGCCCTCCATGGGGCGTGCAGTGTCCATTGTCGCGGCGGACATGGATCGTGCGTCGCCCGACACTTTGTATAACCCCGAGGCGGCGGCTACCAAGCCGCCCTATGACCTTCAAGGCTTGCCGCCCGAGGAAATCACCCTCGCTGAATCACTCAAGGCGCGCGGTTATCACACGGTGCACATCGGTAAATGGCACCTCGGCCGCGATAACGGTATGGCGGCCCACGAGCAAGGCTTTGACGAGAGTCTGCTGATGACGAGCGGCCTTTACCTGCCCGAAGATCATCCCGAAGTGGTGAATGCCAAGCTCGGCTTTGATCCGATCGATCAGTTTTTATGGTCAGCGCTCACCTATTCAACCTCTTATAACAGCGGCGCAACCGATTTGTTTGAGCCGGGCGGTTACCTCACCGATTACTGGACCGATGAGTCGATCAAGGTCATCAAGGCCAATCGCAATCGCCCGTTTTTCCTCTATCTCGCGCACTGGGGTATTCACACGCCTCTGCAGGCGACACGCGCCGACTACGAGGCGGTGGGGGATATCCAGCCGCACCGCCTGCGCGTTTACGCGGCTATGACCCGCGCCTTGGACCGCAGTGTGGGCAGAGTGACGGCCGCGCTGGAAGAAGAGGGTTTGGCCAACAACACCATTGTGGTGTTCACCAGCGATAACGGCGGCGCCGGCTACGTGGGTTTGGCTGACGTGAACGCACCGTATCGCGGTTGGAAGATCACTTACTTCGAGGGGGGTATTCGCGTACCGCTGTTTGTGAAATGGCCAGAGCGAGTTGCTTCCGGTCAGGCCATCGACACGCCCGTTGCGCACATTGACGTCATGCCGACGCTGTTGGCTGCGGCCGAGCAACCCCTGCCTCAAAATCGTGAGATTGACGGTGAGAACTTACTGCCGCTGATCACCGAGGGTGCTGTGTCCGACGCCGAGTGGTCGCGGCAGACGCTTTTCTGGTCGTCGGGACATAACCGCATTGTGCGTCACGGTGATTGGAAACTTCAGATTGCCGCACGCCCCGAAATGCAATGGCTCTTTGATCTCTCCGAGGACCCCACCGAACAGGTGAATCTGGCTAATTCGCGCCCCGATAAGGTTTCAGAGCTGATGGCTTTGCTCGATGCGCACGCTGCCGAGAGCCGTCCCGCGCTCTACGAGCCAGAGCTCGAGGCGCCGGTAGCCATTGATAAGCATCTCGCGCAGCCCTTTGAACAGGGCGACGAATGGGTATCGGTGCCGAACTGATTCCGCAGTGCTTTACGGAGTAAGCGAGAAAAGAATCTCCAGCGGGGCAGGCCAGCATGAGGCCCGACCCTATCTTGCTGAGCGCCTCATTCCTTCACATCAGCTCTACATGCTTTTGCGGGTCTGAATAATCTCCGTTGAGTTGGCGGGCAGGCTAAACGACACGCCGTCGTAGCCCACCGTATAGTCAGGGAAGATGTCTCCCGCGCCATTGAGCCAGAGTGCTTCTTGTCCCGGCACC
>JADHQF010000010.1 GCA_016778085.1 Luminiphilus sp.
TCTCAAAGAATTGTGCGGGCTGACCCAGTCCCGTCATGGCTACAATGGATTCCGGCCGCCACTCTGCGAGGCATTCAGACCACGCTAGCTGCCGGCCCGATGCCAAATGCGTGGCGCTCGAAGGCTGATAACTAAAGCCTCGATCAGGGTCACTGCTGTTTCGCTCAAGTACCGCATCGACACTGGCGAGGCGACTGGCCGGTTCGCGTAGTGGGCCTGCTGGCAGTAATCGACCGTTACCCAAGCCTCGCTCCGCATCGAGAACGAGTAATTCGATATCGCGCGACATGGGGTAATGCTGCAGACCGTCATCCGATAACACCACATCCACCGCACCCTGATCGACCAATCTATCCAGCGCCCGTTTTCGGTCGGCGCACACCACAACTGGCACACCCAGCTCTCGCTTAATTAAGAGCGGCTCATCACCCACAACAGCGGCGGTGTCGACTTCCGCAATGCTATGGGGCTCAGGGCCATGCGTTCCGCCATAACCACGGCTGACCACGCCAACGCGATAGCCCCGCTCAGCCAACCATTTTCCGAGACCAATCAGCACGGGAGTCTTGCCGGTGCCGCCTGCCGTCAAGCCACCGACCACGACCACGGTGACACCCGCGGGGGTGCTGCCCTTAGGTGCAGCCTGCTGACGCCGGCGATGGATCGCCCACCGCACAGGCCACGTCAAAGGAATCAAACACCAGGACAACAGGCTGTCGCCGTACCAAATGTAATTCAGCAGGCGCTCCAACGCGCCCCGCGTGGCGCTCATGAGGCGGCGAAGCCCTGTTGATAAAGATTGGCGTACAGCCCGCCCTCTGCCATGAGGTCGGTGTGGGTTCCTGTGGCGACAACGCGCCCTTCGTCCATCACTACAATCATGTCTGCACGCTCGACCGTAGAGAGCCGGTGCGCAATCACTATAGTTGTGCGCCCAGCCGACACGGCCCCAAGCGACGCCTGAATGGCGGCTTCCGATTCGTTATCGAGCGCCGACGTGGCCTCATCCAGAATGAGCACCGGCGCATCCTTTAAGACAGCGCGCGCGATCGCGAGGCGCTGCTTCTGACCCCCCGACAACCCACTGCCGCCATCTCCCAACGTGGCGTCCAATCCGCCCGGCATGGCCTCCACAAAGGCGGCCGCCTGTGCGGTCTCCAAGGCCTTGTTCAGCGCGGCGTCGGTCACCGTGTCCAGCTGCCCAAAGGCGACATTAGCCCGTACCGTATCGCTAAACAGCACGACGCGCTGCGATACCAAGCCGAACTGACGACGATAGTCATCGAGCTGAAAATCTGCGATCGGCTGATCATCCAATGTGATGCTGCCAGCGCTCGGCGCGTAAAAACGACAGAGCAGATCCATGAGGCTGCTCTTACCGGCCCCTGAGCGTCCCACAAACGCCACCATCTTCCCCGCGGGGATGTGCAGGCTGATATCTTTGAGCACCGAGCCTTCCGCCCCGGGATAAGTAAAGCTCACCTTATCCAACACGATATCGCCACGGGCGCGCTCAAGTGCGAGCTGACCCTGATCAGGTTCAGGCGGTGCGTCAATTTGAGTGAACAAATCCTCAGCGGCAGCAAGGCCTCGCTGAATGATGCTCTGCACGTTCGTCAGCGTGCGAATGGGCTTACCCAACTGGGTCGCCGCGGCAATGAACGCCACCAAAGAACCCGCAGAAAAGCCGGCGAGAATCGCGGGGTCCAGCGCGAACCAAAACAGCGCCGCCAAAGCCAGTGCCAACAGCACCTGAGCGATCGGCGTTGACACCGCCTGCACGAAAGCCAGCTTCAGACTTTGCACCCGGTTGAATTGGCTCGCCACCCGAAAGCGCTCGCTTTGCTGCTCGGTGGCAGAGAACATGCGGATCTCGTCAAACGCCTGCATGCTCTCGTTACTGAGCTGGGTCACCTCGCCCATGGAGTCCTGAATGCGCCGGCTGTAGCGCCGAAAGTGCCGGCCCACGGCCACGACCACGCCAGCAATCGCCGGGGTGATCGCGAAAAACACGAGGGTTAATTTCCAGTTGAGGTAAAGCATGTAGCTGATCAGTGCCAAGACCGTCAGCCCGTCTCGCAGTATCGTCTTGAGCGCCTCGGATGACGCACCGCTGACCTGCTCCACATTGAAAGTCAGTTTGGAGACCAGTTCGCCCTGCGTGTGGCCGTCAATGAATTGCTTCGGCATGCGGATCAGCGCGTCGAAGACCTGTGTGCGCAGCCGGTGGACCACCCCACGGGCGACAATGTTCATAAAGTAGTTGCCAAAGAAATAACCGCTGGCGCGAATCAGCGCACAGACGATCGCCGCGGCGGGCACAGCAATGCGCGCATACTCAACGGGCCCCTTGTCGCCTGGCGGCCACAACCAGTGCGCTGCGCTGGAGACAAAACCCATACTGATCTGTGACGCCTCGCCCAGCGAGTCCAGTAAAAACTGGGTGAGATCAGCCAGTAACACGTTGGCAAGGGAGTAAATCAGAAAGCCAAGGATGCTCAGCGCAAAGGCGCCACCATGCCGCGCCACGTAACCTAGAAGGCGGCGATACAGGGCCCAGTCACTCGGTTTTCCTGTTTCTGTTTTCACTATCGTTGCCTAGCGCGTGTTTTCAGTCGCAAT
The DNA here is from genome assembly GCA_016778085.1 of Luminiphilus sp. Classification (GTDB taxonomy): domain Bacteria; phylum Pseudomonadota; class Gammaproteobacteria; order Pseudomonadales; family Halieaceae; genus Luminiphilus. The sequence goes on from JADHQF010000010.1 coordinate 2,623, forward strand.
GGTCAAGCGCGTGATATGGAGCTGCGCTGCCACATCTATTGCGGTCACCACATACTGATGTGGGGTCATGGCGTCGGCTGACAAGGTCACCGGAATGTCAGTATTGCCACTCAAACGTTGGCGCAGCGCAGCAGACAGGCCTCCCGTGTCGTTGGGCACAGGCTCCCCCTCCAATGTCATGTTGCCCTGCACATCGACAACCAACAGCACTGTGCTGTCAGCACTCGCTGGGGTACCTTCTGCCTCGGGCAAATCCACCACCAACTGCGTGAGCTCGGTAAAACTGGTCGAGACCATAAAGAAAATCAGCAACAAAAAAACGACGTCGATCAGCGGAGTCAGATTGATCGAGACCTCGGGCCGGCGCAGCTGCCGAAAGTTCACAGGTCGTATTCCGTCTTCTGGTTACTGTGCAGCGCATCGACCAGTTTGATCGCCTCGCGCTCCAGATCCACCACAATCGACTCAATCCGCGCCGTGTAGTGCCGATGCATTACCAACGCGGGAATCGCAACCGCCAGACCCGCTGCTGTCGTCAGCAGCGCCTCTGAAATGCCGCCGGCCAGTGCATTGGCGTTGCCGGTGCCGTGGGTGGTGATCTCGGTGAACACGCTGATCATGCCCACCACGGTACCCAGCAGGCCCATTAGCGGTGTAATGGCCGCGATTGTGCCCAGCGCATTGAGGTAACGCTCGAGCCGATGAATCACATGAGATGCCGCCTCGCGGATGCTGTCGCGCATGACCTCGCGACCTTGATGCCGATTGGCGAGGCCCGCAGCAAGAATCGCACCTAGAGGAGAGCCCTGGCGCAGGGCCTTGAGCCGCTGGGCATCAAGCCCCTCGCTTCGTAATTGCTGCCACACGGTAGCCAGCAGGTGCGGCGGCGCTATCCGCTGCTTGTTCAGCGCAAAATGCCGCTCAATACAGATCGCCAGGGCCAATACCGAGCACACCACGATAAAAGGCATGACCCAGCCGCCCGCTACCAACACTTGATACACAAACAGTCCTCCCTGAGAGAGCCTGAGTATACCGAGCCACTAAGGTCAGCCCCAGACAGGGTTTTGGCAGGTATTTACGGCAATTTCAGCCAATATGGCGCACGAGGACCGCGCGCTGGCGTGAGCTCAGGAATATTGCGCTCCGCGAGGTTGATCTCGATCGCGCCGCTCATCGCTGTGTTCAGCACGGTCGTCTGCTCCCTCCTCGTTATTCGCTCTACCACCTCCTCGTGGGGATGACCGAATGCATTGCCCCGCCCGGCGCTCACAAGGGCCCATTCTGGACTCGCCCACTTGAGCAGCGCGTGACTACTGGAGGTGCGGCTACCGTGATGGGCCAGCACAAGAATCGACACTGCCAACTCGTCGCGCCAATAACGCACCCACTGCCTTTCGCGAGCGGCGGAAACGTCCCCGGGAATCAATACCGACAAGCCCGGCGTTTTGATCAGCAATCCGCAGGAGCCGTCATTTCGATCTTGCTGCCCATGACCGGGGCCATTGATCACTAAAAACTCAACCGAGCCCCACACCCACCTTTCACCGTTGCGACAAGGCTCGCCGCCAAATCCCAGATGCCGCCCTATTGGGACAGCGCCCCGCAGTACGTCAAGCCCACCGCTGTGGTCTCGATCAGCATGACTGATCACCAGCGTATCAATGCGTTCGACCCCTCGATGGGTCAGGTACGGGAGCAAAACTTTCTCAGCCTGTGTGAATCCGTCTGACTCACCAAACCCCGTGTCGTAGATCAGCGTGCGTCCCCCAACCTGGACCACTAACGCGAGGCCCTGACCGACGTCGAGTAGCGTCATCAAATGTCTCGCTGCAGTCTGGTTCTCGGGCCATGAAAACAATGCCGCGATTAAAAAGGCGATCGATGCATAGCGGCGAGACTCTCCCCACAAGAGCAGCGCAAGCAACCCCAAGGAAAATTGCAGCATCCCCAGATTCGCTGTGATCACGGCCCAATATCGGCAGCACCCAAGGATCCAGTCAAAGCAGGTGCGCACTAACAACCAGAGCTGGGCGCCGCACCACCACAGCTGCTCAGAAAAGGTAGGTGCTGCATCGAACAGAAGCAGGCCCACCAGACCCAGTGGCACCATGATCATGGTCACCACGGGCACCACAACGAGATTAGTGGCAAGACCCAACACGCTGGTCTCGCCAAACCAGAACAGGGTCATCGGTGCCATCAGAGCAATCATCTTGATCTGTGTCGCGATCAATGAACGGATACCTAATGACTGCCAAGGCATACAAACCAATAACCAGGTCGCCCCTGCACTGAGCCAAAAACTGGCGCCGAGCATGATTCGAGGGTCCCAAAGCAGCATCGCGCTAATCACCAATAACAACCCGTGTCGTCCGGTCGTATTCCACCCGAACAACTGGGGCAGTTGCGCGGCAACCAGCATGAGGTAGGCCCGCATCACCGGAAAGGTCGCGCCTACCAAGGCCGCATAACAGCCTGTCACTATCAGCGCGGATACCGACGCAAACGCCATGCCACCACCGTCACCCGGAATACGCATTAATCGCCGTGGCAACTGAAACAGGAGAAAACTAAGGGACGCCAGCAGACCGATATGGAGCCCGCTGATCACCAGCACGTGTACCACACCCAGATGCCGGAGATCACGCCACTCGCCCTGGCTCATGGAGCGGGTATCACCCAATAGCAGCGCCCGCATCGCTGCCCAACCCTCGCCTTGCCTATCGGCCCACCCAGCCAGCACCCGCGAACGGAAATCGGGGATGGGTTGATGCAAAGGCGTTTGAATGAGTTGGCCCACAGGCGTCACTGCGGCGTCGATACCGCGACTCACCCAACGCGCCTGATCAGGGAGGCTACCCGGATTGATTTGACTGACCAGCGGTTTGAACCGCCAGCGTCCGTGCACATGAGTGTTGTAGCGCAATGATGACCCAACCTCTTCAGCCTCTATGTATTGGGTCACCTTCACCCGCTTTGGAGCCGCGCAAAGCGCATCACCAACATGCGTGACCTCCATTTCAGCTGTCACACGCAGCTGTCCCGTCGCAAATAGCTGTTCACGAGGGAGGGTCACGATACGACCCGTCAGGCTCACCTCTCTCCCCAAACACTCCCCGGGCAGCTGGTGGGATAGCCAAATCGCGCCATTCGTTGCGCCACCCACCAGTCCCATTAAAAACGCGACTAACGCCCATGTCCGGTGATATATCGCAAACGGTACTAACAGGAGGCCAAGCAGGCCCCAACCCGGTTCGGAAAAAATCAAACTCGCCGCAACACCGGAACAGAGCGCCGCCAAGTAGCGCTCTCGCAGATGCGAGATCGACGATAAAAATGGCAATCCAGTCATCCCAGCATCAGGCCACCGCAGGAGATCCTGATTTCAATCAGACTGTCACTTTCTGCCGTAGATCACTGGTCAAAAATGAGTCGCAACAGACTATGATTGACGCCTAACAAACGAGATGCGGCCGCCAGCGGGATGCTCAAAAAACGCCTCACGAAATGGGTTCCGACGCCGAGTAAGGTTCGGCAGAGTCGCTCGTTGAGGATTTTTGGCAGTTGGGTCGAAGACAGCCACCTCTGGCAATTGAGCCGACACACCACCGCCAAGGCATTTGGCATCGGCCTCTACTGCGCCATGCTCCCGGTCCCGGGGCAAATGATCATTTCAGTCGCACTGGCGATCGTCTTCACTGCCAACGTGCCGCTGAGCTTCTCGCTGATTTTCATCACCAACCCACTCACCATGCCCGCGATCTACTACGCCGCCTACAAGCTGGGCGCGTGGGTGCTCGGGACCGAACCGCTGGATATCGAGTTCGAGGCTTCGTGGACCTGGTTTGTGCAGAGCCTCGACGACATCTGGTGGCCGCTGCTGGTCGGCTCCCAGATCATGGGTGTGATCTGCGGCGTACTGGGGTACTGGTTGATCGATGCGATGTGGCGCAATGCCGTGTTACGCCAGTGGCAGGCGCGCCGCGCCCGCCGACGTCAATGAGCGAGCGTCTCCACCACGGGTAATGATGCCGCGCGCAGTGCGGGTAACGTTGCCGCCAACACCGAGAGCCCAATAGCGATCCCCGCGGTAGTCACCGCATCTTGCCAACGAATATCAACTGGCACGAACGCCAGCGGATACACATCCGTCTGCAATAAAGGGGCCCCCAGCCACTGCTCGAGCATCACCGCCAGATCCGGTGCGTTTATCGCGAGCAAATAACCCAAGGCCACACCTGCTAATGCACCCACAACACCAATCAGCCCGCCCTGCAGGAAAAACACGGCGGTGATATCGGCGCGCCTGCCGCCCATGGCCATCAACATAGCCACCGCCTTGCGTCGGTCCGTTACCACCAGCATCAGTGACGACACCACATTAAACGCGGCCACAAAAATCACAATGAACAGAATCAACCCGATCAGATCCCGCGACAGCTGAATCGCCGTGTACAAATTGCCATGGGTCGCTCGCCAATCGGTGACCCTCACATCTGAAGGCAGCATTTGGGCGATCTCCCAGCGCCAACGGGTCGCTGCAAACACGTCTTCCAGTTGCACCGCCACACCACGGCGGACGCTGGCCCCTGCCCCAAGCGCCGCCAGCGCATCAACATGCACCAATGCCAAGATCTCATCGAGCTCGGTCCCCGAATCCAGCACGGCACTGAGTTGAAGGCTGAGCGGCCGATACGCCGTCTGATTCTCCTCAGGCAAAATAAACGTTACCCGATCACCCACGCTCAAATTCAGGCGCTCGGCCATCGAGGCACCCAGTACGAATGACTTGGGCTGCCAATCGGTAATGCCAGGCACCAACAGTGATTCGTATGGCGCCAACGCCGACCGCTCCAGGCCCATAAGCTGCGCCGCTGACACCGTCTGACCCCGCATCAACAGCGCCTCTGCAACAATGAAAGGTCTAACCGAGGCAATGTCGGGATCCTGCAGAAGGGTTTCGGTGAGGGTTGTAAGAGGCTCTGCATCACCCGCGGTGGTCGCCTGAACATGGGGCAGTAGCGACAGAATTCGCTCGCGCATCTCCCGCTCAAACCCATTCATGACCGACTGCACCGCCAGTAGCAGCGCTATGGCCAGCGCCATACCGACAATCGATACGCGGGATAAGAAAGCCGATAAGCCCTTGCCCGGATCCAGCGTCTGGCGCAGCGCGATGCTCCAACGTAACGACCAGGGCACTAGCGCGCCTCCAGTCGACCGTTCGCAAGGGTCAGCTGTCGATCCATGCGCTGAGCGATTGCCGGATCATGGGTGACGACAACAAAGGCGGTATCGCGATCACGGAGCTCACTCATGGCGGCGAGCACCTGCTCCGCAGTATCCGGATCAAGATTGCCCGTGGGTTCATCCATGAGCACACAGGCGGGCTCGTTGACTAACGCACGCGCGATAGCTACCCGCTGACGCTCACCGCCTGAGAGCGCCGCCGGTCGATGACTCAGGCGCTCTGCCAAGCCCAATTGCTCGAGCAATGCCTTAGCCTTCGCTTCGGCCTCCTGCTTTGGGGCACCACCAATTCTCGCCGGCATGGCCACGCTCTCGAGTGCCGTGAACTCGGGTAACAGGTGATGCATCTGAAAAACAAAACCCAGTCGCTGGTTCCGCCACTGACTCCGTTCATTTTCCGACATGCGGGAGAGCGACTGCCCGGCGACAGATACCTCACCCGTACTGGGTGTATCGAGGCCTCCCAGCAAGTTCAGCAAAGTGGATTTACCCGCGCCCGAGGCGCCCACAATCGCCAGCCATTCACCCGCCGCCACCGACAGCGCCAACCCATCGAGCACCACAATTTCTCGCCGGGCGTCACGATAGGTTTTACCCAGCTCTACGGCCTCGAGTACGGCACGATCAGACATAGTTGAGTACCTCTGCCGGTGGCACCTGCGCTGCACGCCATGCGGGATACACACTGGCCAGCAAGCTCAGAACAAAGGCAACGGTGACCACCGCCAAAACATCTCCCCACAGTAACGTGGATGGCAAACCGCCGATGTAATACACGGCAGGGTCAAACAGCACCAGACCAAACGCCTGCTCCACCCACAGGGAAAGATCAGAGATCGTGGTCGCCAGCGCCACTCCTGCCACCGCCCCGAGCGAAATACCCAGTAGCGCAAGCAAAAGTCCATGACCCAAAAACAGCATGAGCAGCTTCTTGGCAGGCAAGCCCAGTACTTGAAGAATCGCAATATCGCCGCGCTTTTCGGTCACCGACATGGTCAAGGTGGCGATCAAGTTAAATGCCGCAACTAGAATGACGGAGGTCAGTAATATCCCGACCGTGATCTTCTCCATTTTGATCGCAGCAAAAAGGGAGCCTTGGGAGCTGCGCCAGTCGCGGATCTTGGTCGACTCCCCGACCAATGGGCGAATTGCTGCACTGACCTGTGGCACCAGCTCGCGGTCGCTCAGCCGCAGTTGAATACCTTTCGTACCTGCAGAACCGAGCAGCTTGCGCGCCGTTGCCTCTGCGACATAAGCAACCTCGGCATCAGGCGGCGCGCCGACAGCGAACGTGCCGACCACCCGAAGCGATCGGCTTTTGGGAAACACCCCCATCGGGCTCACGGTTAATCGCGGCAACAAGATGTCCACATTATCGCCGGGCCGCACGCGCAAAAGTCGCGCCAGATCAGCACCCAGGATGACGGAAAATGGCTCCAGTTCGAGCGCCTGTAGGTCGCCAAAGGTGATGTGCGAGTCGAGGTCGATCACATCGCGCAATCCCGATTGCGGCGCCCCCACTATCTGAACACCCCGACTGTGCCCCGCGTGGCGCAGCAACGCCGTGCCCTGATGAAAAGGGGTCGCCGCGACCACGGCAGACTGCTCGGTCGCGGCCGTCAGCAGATCACCGAGTGCCGCCTCGCTCGGGTTCGCGGGCTCGAGGACCATGTCCGGCGTCACGGTGAGCAAGCGATGATAAAGCTCACCACCAAATCCATTCATGACCGACAGCACGGTAATGAGCGCCGCAACACCCAGCAGCATCCCCAAAAGGGAGGCGAGCGCGACAAATCGGGTAAAGCGGCGTTGGCCGCCACCGAGCGTGAAGCGAATAATCAAATCCCAGGAGAGCGGCATAGGGCTCGCAGCCGGTTCAGGCGCGCTAGAGCGCGATCCCGCTTCGTTTAGCGACCGTCCCGATTCGGGTCATATTGTCGTACCGGTACCGGCTCCATATTGCTCTCGCACCGCTGGGGATCACCACCACAAATCTCGCAGTCCTGATCAATGCCCACTGCTCCGAGTCCACCACAGGACCCTTTAATGGGGCCTCGACCAAAGATCACGCCAACCGCCATTGCGGCCATGATGGCCATAAACACCAACAATGCGAGTACAAATGTCATGCTTCACTCTCCCGGTTGCGGCGCTTCATGAGCCCCCCTCAGCCAGCCATTGTGCCATGGCCGTGCTGGAAAACACCTCCAGCGTGTCATCGGAGCGCTTGAGCAGATAGACCGCGAGGCCGCGCTCTTCGGCGAGCACCATGGCCTCAGCGGAACCCATAACGGTCAGTGCAGTCGCCCACGCGTCCGCCATCATTGCAGAGCCGTGCACTACTGTCACGGATACCACGTCGTGCTGAATCGGGTAACCGGTGCGTGGATCAATCAGGTGAGAGTAGCGCTCCCCGTCGTGCTCAAAAAAATTACGGTAATCGCCCGAGGTGGCGATACCCGTATCAGTCACCGCCAGCGCCGCTTGAATACCGCCGCGCGTATCGGCATCCGGGCGCTCGACCGCTATCCGCCAAGCGTCTCCTCGCGGGCTCGCACCCCGCACCCTGACCTCGCCGCCCACCTCCAGCATAAAATGGGGAATATTGAGATCCTCAAGCGCATCGGCCCCCAGATCCACGGCATAGCCTTTGGCCAGTGATGAAAAATCCAGCTTTAATCCAGGCGCCCGTTTGCTCAAGGTGCGCGTGGTCGACTCCCAGTCGAGCTGCGCCACACCCACCTGATTCCGAGTCATCTCAATATCGGCGGCACCGGGAAACTGTTTGGGGCCCTCTGGCCCAAAACCCCAGATGTCCGACAACGCACTTACACTCACGTCGTAGGCGCCCCGGGTCGCCACGGTGAGCTCGAGGGCCGCCGACAACACGTAGGTAAAATCCCAGTCGACCTCGATCGGCGTTTGCGCTGGCAGCGAATTAAACTCACTGATCAGGCTCGCGGGATCGTAGTGATTCATGCTCTCGTTCACCAAGGCGAAGGCTGCATCGATCTCTGACTGAACTTGCGCAGGGTTGACCTCGTCAGGAGCACCCAGGTAGGTCAGCGACCAGGTCGTACCGAAGATAGCGCCGCCCATCTGCACTGGCCGCTCATCTGCGGCACAGCCCGCCAGACAGCAAAAGGCCAGCAGTAGAGCTGGCCCCAAGCAACGTATATTGAGCAGTAGCGTCATCCGCCGAAGTCGTCGAGGAAGATGTTCTCCCGCTCTACACCCAGATCCAACAGCATGTTGATCACGGCGGCATTCATCATCGGTGGGCCACACATGTAGTACTCGCAGTCTTCAGGCGCAGGGTGATCCTTCAGGTACTGCTCGTAGAGCACGTTGTGAATGAAACCCGTCAGGCCGTCCCAGTTGTCCTCAGGCTGTGGATCTGACAGCGCCACGTGCCACTCAAAATTCTCGTTTTCTGCGTCGAGCCCGTCGTAATCCTCGACGTAGAACATCTCTCGCAGTGATCGCGCGCCGTACCAGAAGCTGATCTTGCGATCGGTCTTGATGCGCTTCAACTGGTCAAACAGGTGTGACCGCATCGGTGCCATACCCGCGCCGCCGCCGATGAACACCATCTCGGCGTCCGTTTCCTTAGCAAAGAACTCGCCAAACGGACCGTACACATTCACCTTGTCGCCGGGCTTCAGGTTAAAGGTCCAGCTGGACATGATGCCGGGCGAAATGCCTTCGCTACCGGGTGGTGGCGTGGCGATGCGGATATTGAACTTCACCACACCCTTTTCTTCGGGGTAGTTGGCCATGGAGTAAGCGCGGATTGTGGTGTCCTTACAGCTCGACTCCATATTGAAAAAGCCAAAGCGTTCCCAATCGCCGCGGTACTCTTCCTCGACATCAAAATCGCTGTACTTAACCGCGTGGGGCGGGCACTCAAGCTGAACATAACCACCAGCGCGGAAATCAACGCTCTCGCCTTCTGGCAGTCGTAGCACCAACTCTTTAATAAAGGTCGCGACGTTTTCGTTGGACTCGACCGTGCACTCCCACTGCTTAACCCCAAATACCTCTTCGGGGACCTGAATCTTGAGGTCCTGCTTGACGGGTGTCTGGCAAGAGAGCCGCCAGCCGTCGTTGGCTTCACGTCGAGTGAAGAAAGACTCTTCGGTAGGCAGCATCGCACCGCCGCCCTCTTCCACAACACACTTGCACTGCGCACAGGTACCACCGCCGCCACAGGCGCTCGCCAGGAAAAGCTCAGCATCGGCGAGGGTCTGCAGGAGTTTGCCACCGGCTGGCACCTCGATCGTGCGCTCGCCGTTGATCTCGATACTGATATTGCCGCTGGCGACCAACCGGCTGCGCGCCGCCAGAATCACAAGCACCAATGCCAAAATAATCGCGGTGAACATGCCGGCGCCGTATGCGATTGTCATATCCATCGAATCTGAGCTCCTATCCGTCGCCTGTTAAATATCGATGCCACCGAAAGACATGAAGCCCAACGACATCAGCCCAACGGTAATAAACGTAATCCCCAAGCCCTGCAGCCCATCGGGCACGTCGCTGTACTTGAGTTTTTCGCGGATACCCGCGAGCGCTACTATAGCCAAAGCCCAGCCCACACCGGCACCCGCTCCGAATACGGCGCTCTCTGCAAAATTAAAGCTGCGCTCCATCATCAAAAGCGATGCGCCCAGAATGGCGCAGTTCACCGTAATCAACGGCAGGAACACGCCCAGCGTCGCGTAGAGCGCCGGCACGTACTTATCGAGGAACATCTCGAGGATCTGCACCAGTGCAGCGATCACGGCGATGTAGCTGAGCAGATGCAAAAAGCTCAGGTCTACGTCGGGCAGACCCGCCCAGGCCAGCGCGCCGTCAGCGAGCAGATTGTTAAAAATCAGGTTATTCACCGGCACAGTGATCGACAGCACCACGATCACGGCAACACCCAGACCCGCCGCAGTCGCGATTTTTTTCGATACCGCAAGGAAGGTACACATGCCGAGGAAGAAGGCCAAAGCCATGTTTTCAATAAAGATGGCCCGCACAAAGAGACTCAGATAGTGCTCCATTACGCGCTCTCCTCTGCCGGGTTGTGGTGGGCGATCCTGAAGTCAGGCTGTTCCACCTGCTCGGTGTTCACCGCGCGAATCGCCCAGATCAAGAGACCGATCAGGAAGAAGGCACTCGGCGGCAGCAACAACAGGCCGTTGGCCTGATACCAGCCGCCCTCGGTGACCAGCGGGAAGATTTCCACGCCAAACAATTTGCCTGTACCGAACAGTTCTCGCACCACTGCTACCACAAGCAACACAAAGGAATACCCCAGTCCGTTACCAAAGCCATCGATAAAGCTCGGGATCGGCGGGTTCTTCATGGCAAAAGCTTCAGCCCGTCCCATCACGATGCAATTGGTGATGATCAGACCGACGAACACCGATAGCTGTTTGGAGATGTCGTAGGCCACCGCCTTGATCACCTGATCTACCACGATCACCAGCGAGGCAATGATCGTCATTTGCACAATGATGCGAATGCTCGAAGGAATGAATTGCCGAATGGTCGAAATAAAGAAGCCGGAGAATGCCGTCACTACCGTCAGAGCGATGCACATCACTACAGTGACGCGGAGCGAGGTCGTCACCGCCAGCGCCGAGCAGATACCGAGGATCTGCAGAGCAATCGGATTGTTCTTGAAGATGGGGTCGGTCAGCGTGTCGCGCATACTCATGAGGCTGTCCCCCGTCGCAGGTTCTCAAGCAAAGGCTTGAAGCCCTGCTCACCCAGCCAATAGCGCACCAGTTTATCCACGCCTTTGGTCGTCAGCGTCGCACCTGAGAGGCCGTCCACCTGCCATTGCTTTTCATCGGAGCCCATTGGCACTGAGCCTTTCAGAACCTGAATGGCCACCTGATCACCCTCATAAACCTGCTTGCCAGGCCAGATCGCTTTCCAGTTGGGGTTATCAATTTCTCCACCCAGCCCCGGAGTCTCGCCGTGCTCATAAAAACCGAGGCCCGCGACCGTGTTGCCGTCAGACTCCAGCGCCATGAATCCGTACATAGTCGACCAGAGGCCGTAGCCGCGGATCGGCAGGATAATTTTGTCCAGACCGCCCGCATCATCGCGCACCAGATACACCAGCGCTTGATCTTCGCGACGTACCAGCTTGGCGGGATCCTCGTCACCCGCTAGCGCGCGCGACTGGGCGGGGTCTTTTGCCGCCTCGCGCTGGTCAAAACTCGCGGGGTCAACGCCGTCAGCGAAGCGTCCCTCATCGAGGTCCACAACGCGGGTTTCCACCTGCTCAAACTGTTCCTCCACTGACATCGACGGATCAAGCAGTCCCGCCGCCATCAGGATATTGCGCTTCAGATCCAGGGTTTTGTTAGCTTGCTGTGCAGGCTTTAGCAACACCGCCGCGGTGGAGACCACCATGGAACACACCAAGCAGAGCCCCAGCGCAACCGTGAGGATGCGTCCCAGCCCTTCTCCACTAGCTGACACGGGCAGCCCTCCTCTTGATATTGGCGCTCACAGCAAAATGATCAAATAGAGGCGCAAACAAATTGGCAAACAGGATTGCCAGCATCATGCCCTCCGGGAACGCCGGGTTGACCACACGAATCAGCACACACATCACGCCGATCAAAATGCCATACAGCCAGCGGCCCCTATCGGTCATTGCGGACGAAACAGGGTCAGTCGCCATAAAGAAGGCGCCGAAGGCAAAACCGCCGACCACCATGTGCCAGTGCCATGGCATGGCAAATGCGGGATTCGAGGCTGACCCCACGCTATTGAGTAGCAAAGCGAAGCCGATCATGCCGGCGAAACATCCCGCCACCACGCGCCAAGACGCAATCCCCTGAAGAATCAGAAACAATCCACCGATCATGATCATCAGGGTCGAGGTCTCACCAATAGAACCCGGGATAGTGCCCACAAAGGCATCCCACCATGTGTAGGCTTCAGTCAGGCCCGCCATACCCTCAGCCGCGACCACACCCAGAGGGGTGGCACCAGAATAGCCGTCGACCGCGGTCCATACCGCATCACCAGAGATCTGCGCGGGATACGCAAAGTACAAAAACGCCCTGCCGGTGAGCGCCGGGTTCAAGAAGTTCTTGCCGGTACCGCCGAATACTTCCTTGCCAATGACCACACCGAAGCTGATGCCCATAGCGGCCTGCCACAGGGGTAGATCAGGCGGTAGTGTCAGGGTGAATAGAATAGAGGTGACAAAAAAGCCTTCATTAAGCTCGTGACCTCGCCGCATGGCGAACAGCACTTCCCAGAAGCCGCCAACGATAAAGGTCACCAGATACAGCGGCAGAAAATGCACAAGACCATAGAGCATGTTGTGCCAGATATTCGCGGCGTCGTGCCCGCCCAGCGCTGCCACAATGCCGCCCCGCCAGCCATCTAGCGCGCCGCCCGAGAGGGCCAATACGTCGTTTGCCTGGAGGCCAATGTTATACATGCCATAAAACATGGCAGGGAAAGTCGCCAGCCACACCGTGATCATGATGCGCTTCAGATCAATGCCGTCTCTTACATGGGCATTGGCGCGGGTGACGCTGCCGGGAGAATAAAAAATCGTATCTACGGCTTCGTAGAGTGCATACCAACTCTCGAACCGACCTCCTGGCTTGAATTGCGGTTCAATCGCATCCAGCTGTTGTCGCAGTCCCATGTGTCAGCCTTCCTTCTCAATTCGCGTCAGGTTATCCCTGAGAATTCCGCCGTATTCATATTTGCCCGGGCACACATAGGTGCAGAGCGCCAGGTCCTCTTCATCAAGCTCAAGGCAACCCAATGCCTGCGCCGTCTCAGTGTCCCCCACCAACAGGGCTCTCAATAACTGGGTGGGCAAAATATCCAGCGGCATCACTTTTTCGTAAGCGCCGACGGGCACCATTGCGCGCTCGGACCCGTTGGTGTTGGTCGACATGGCTAAAGGCTTACTACCGAACCAGCTCGATAAATAAATCCCCATCACGGAGTGCTTGTTGACACCGGGCGAAAGCCAGCCCATGAACGCCCGGTCACGCCCCTCGGGCAACAAGGCAACCTGTTGGTGGTAGCGGCCCAAATAGGCGGTATCGCTTTGCACCGCTCTGCCACCCAGTACCGAACCGGATAACAACCGGGAGTCGTCTCCTTCACTTTCGCCGGCAACCAGCGCCTGCAAGTCTGCCCCCACCCGGCTCAACACCAGTCGTGGGCGACTCACCGAAGGACCGGCCAGGGCAACGACACGCTCGACATAGAGCGCACCGTCCAAAAACAGTCGCCCCACCGCGATCACGTCCTGATATCCGATAGTCCAGGCTATTCGCTCTGCGGATGCGCCCATCAAGAAATGGACGTGCGTTCCCGCGAGTCCCGCGGGATGTGGCCCGGCAAAATCGTGTCGGGAGATGCGCTCATGCGCCGCCTGTGGCATGTCAGCGCCGGGCGCCGTGCAGAGATACACAGGGCAATCAACCAGGTTAGCGAGCAGTGTCTGTCCGAGCTCAAAGGCTTCCGCCTCTCGCGCAATCACCTGCTGCGGGTCTGGCGCGTGGGGATGCGTATCGATTGCGGTAATAAACAGCCCGGCGGGGCTCGTCTCAGGGTCCGCAACGCGACCAAAGGGTCTCGCTCTGAGAGCAGTCCACTGTCCAGACTGAATCAACTGGCCCTTGATGGCCTCAGCTGGCAGCTCGCGTGCAGCTTCGTCAGTATATTGGTCAAACGACGCGGCCTCGTCGCCATCAATCTCGACGACCACTGACTGGAACGCGCGCTTTGCGCCGCGATTAATACCGGATACACGCCCACCGGCTGGCGAGGTGTAGCGGACCCCTTCGCACTTTTTGTCGCTAAACAGCAGGTCGCCCCGCTTGACGACATCGCCTACCTGCACGGCCATGGTGGGCTTCATACCGTGGTAGTCCGCACCCAACAATCCGGTCGCGCGCGTGGACACGGAGGTATCCAATTCCCCTGACGGCGCACCGGCCAGAGGGATATCCAAACCACGCTTGATTTTTATCATGTCGCTGCTCATTCGCCTGTCCGCGTTTTCCACCAAGCACACCGTTGCCTGCACCGCATGCCGAAGTCTTTACTTCAGGGCGGCGCTGACACTGTCACACTCGGGGTAAACCCCCCAGACATGGTGCACGTACTGCAGACCGGGGGCTTCTGTGGGCCGGGCCGTGAGGCTCTCGTCGGTCGCGCGTATTCTATTCGACTTGCCCCGCCAAGGCCAACCCGGAAAGACGGTAAAATCAGAGCGGATACGAACCTTCTGCGGGGTATGTCTGGTAACGGATACCCCCCATCCGCTCCAGTACACGGTAGACCTGGCAACTGTATCCGTACTCGTTGTCGTACCACAGATACAACACCGCCTGATTACCGTTCACGATGGTCGCTTTCGCATCAAACACGCAGGCCGCACGGGAGCCAACGAAGTCGCTCGACACCACCTCGGGCGAATTCGAGTAATCGATCTGTTTTTTCATGCTGGAGTGCAGCGCCGTCTCACGCATGAACTCATTCAGCTCGTCTCGATTGGTCGGGCGGTTCAACGTCAAATTGAGGATCGCCATAGACACATTAGGGGTGGGTACGCGGATCGCGTTACCGGTGAGCTTGCCCTCTAGCTGAGGCAGCACTTTTGCAACGGCCTTGGCAGCGCCCGTCTCGGTCAGCACCATATTCAGCGCAGCGCTCCGCCCACGCCGCTCAGCCTTGTGATAGTTATCGATGAGGTTCTGGTCGTTGGTGTAAGCATGCACCGTCTCAACGTGCCCGGCATTGATGCCGTACTCGTCATCCGCTGCCTTCAGCACCGGTACGATGGCGTTGGTGGTACATGAAGCAGCCGACAAAATCGTGTCGTCGTCGGCAATCTCGCTGTCATTGATGCCCGCAACAATATTTTTGATATCGCCCTTGCCGGGCGCAGTCAGGATCACCTTTGCCGCACCCTTGGCCTGAAGATGCCGTGATAAACCGGCCTCGTCACGCCACACCCCGGTGTTATCAATCACGATACAGCGATTGATCCCGTACTCGGTGTAATCGATTTCCTCGGGCGAATCCGCATAAATCACCTTGATCTCATTGCCGTTGGCAACAAACGACTGGCGCTCTTCATCGACCCGGATCGTGCCCTGAAAAACGCCATGGACCGAATCGCGCCGGAGCAAGCTGGCGCGCTTGAGAAGGTCGTCCTCAGCCTTGCCTCGCCTCACCACGACGGCCCGCAAGCGCAGGCTGTCACCGCCGTCGGTTTTGGCGATCAGAATACGTGCCATCAGTCGGCCAATGCGACCGAAGCCGTACAGCACCACATCGACGGGCGCATCGACGGGCTTGTGGGTTGAGCCCACCAGATACTCGAGCTCCTGAGCGACATACTCCCCGATACTCAATCCCTCTCCCGCGCCCTTGTCGTAGTAAGCAACGGCAAGCCTGCCGATATCGAGGTGGCAGGGGCCAAGATCTAGTTGACTGACAGCATCCAGCACAGGGGCGGTCTCAAACTCGGACAGCTCGTTGGCCTCCATCTGCCTGACCCAGCGATGGCTCTTCATGATGTCGAGGACAGATTGATTCACGAGTGACCGGCCATAGATGTAGCTCTTCACGTTGCGCTCGCGGGACAGATTGCCCACCACAGGAATCATGGCCTCGGCCAGGGCCTCCCGCTCTTTCCAGTCGGAAAAATAATCATCGGGGCGCGGGCGTTTTCTGTCGTCTGTCACGGGGGCTCCTAGTTATCGTTATCGGACGTTAGAGTAACTCGGTCGCGATCATGCCCAGCACTGGCAGTCGCCCTAGCCTCTTCGGCCGGCGCGTATTATCAGATCTGCACCCGCACCGAAGCAACCTCAACCGCACTTTTTCGGTGGTTGTAAACGAGCCTCGCTACTAAAATGTCTGTCTCCGCTGATGACTGACGCTATGTTTCACCTTCTGATCAAAGACACCCCCTGGCCTACTAAGGCGGGCACCCGCACTGCCCTAGGCCCCCTACCCGGTGCGGCCAGCACTGCGGCCATCGCTGAGCTGGCCGAGCGAGCCGATATACAACGGCCCATCGTGGTGCTGGTTGCCAGCTCAACCGAGGCGCATACGCTGGAGCGGGAGCTACCGCTGTTTTTAACCAACCCAGTACCGATACTGACCCTACCCGACTGGGAAACGCTGCCCTACGACCACTTTTCTCCTCATCAAGACATCGTGTCGCAGCGGCTGCGCACCCTCTACGAGCTACCGAAGCTCAGCCATGGCATCGTGATCCTGCCCATCACCACCGCCATGCTGCGGACGCCCCCCCAGCACTACATAGAGGGCAACACTCTGGACCTCAGTGTGGGTGAGACCTTTGATTCAGATAGCTTTACCAGAAGCCTCGCACTAAATGGCTACCGCGCTGTTGAGACGGTTTTCGAGCATGGCGAGTTTGCGGTGCGCGGCGCGCTACTGGATGTGTTCCCGATGGGTAGCGAGACGCCCTACCGCATTGATCTGCTGGATGACGAGGTAGAGACCCTCAGGACGTTTGATCCGGAAACCCAGCGCACCGTGGACCGCGTCGAGCAAATCAAGCTGATGCCAGCCCGGGAATTCCCGATCGGCGGCGACGCCACCCATCGTTTTCAGATGGCTTGGTTCGAGAGCTTTGACGGAGACGCCGATCTCTGTCCCGCATTCACCGAAATCAGTGCTGGGCGGGTACCGGGCGGCGCGGAGTACTACCTACCCTTGTTCTTTGAGCACTGCGGCACGGTGTTTGACTACCTTCCAGACAATGCGGCGCTCATCCTGCTTGGGGATCACCACGGCGCCGCACAGCGATATTGGTCAGAAATTACCGCACGATTCGAGGAGTACGGCATTGATCCCAGGCGCCCTTTACTCCCCCCTCAGCGAGGTTTCATACCGGTCGAGGAAATCTACTCCCAACTGGGTAACTATGCCGTTCTCGAACTCAAACCGGACGAGCAGTCGCCCGCCCATGCCCGCACCAATCTCAAACCGCCACCACAGCTAACTGACACCGACGGATCTGGCGCCTATCAGGAAAAGCTGGTGCGCTTTATCGAGGACCATCAGGGGCCGCTGTTGCTTTGTGCCGAGAGTCAGGGCCGGCGGGAGATGCTACTGGAGAATCTGGCGAAGGTAGGACTGCAGCCAGAGGCCTGCGAAAACTGGCCTTCTTTCATCGCCAACCAGCTCGACTTTGGGATCACCGTCGCACCGGTCGATCGCGGGCTATACGCCGGACCCGGACAGCCCACTCTGATCTGTGAAGCACAGTTGTTTGGGCGACGCGTGGCCCAGCGGCGTCGGCGTAAAACGCGAGATGAGACCGACACCGACGCAATTATTCGCGATCTGACGGAGCTCAGACAAGGGCTACCCGTTGTACACATCGAGCACGGCGTGGGTCGGTACCTCGGGCTACAGATCCTGGAGATCGACGGAGACCCCGCCGAGTTCCTGTTACTCGAGTACGCGGACGACAATAAATTGTATGTCCCCGTCGGCTCGCTCCACCTGATCAGCCGCTACACCGCGGGTGACCCGGATACCGCACCGCTCCATCGGCTGGGGAGCGAGCAGTGGGAAAAGGCTCGACGCAAGGCGCGAGAACGCGCCGCAGATGTGGCAGCGCAGTTACTCGATGTTTACGCCAGACGCGAGGCCCGGGTTGGCCACGCGCACGAGCTAGACGAAACCAAGTGGCAGCAGTTTTGCGAGGGCTTCCCCTTTGAGGAGACGCCTGATCAGGCCGCCGCCATCGCCGCCGTTAAGGACGACATGTGCGCACCCAAGGTGATGGATCGCCTGGTGTGCGGCGATGTGGGCTTTGGCAAAACCGAGGTAGCCATGCGCGCCGCCTTCATTGCCGCACAGAATGGCCGTCAGAGTGCGATTCTGGTCCCCACCACGCTGCTGGCTAACCAGCACCATGCCAACTTCCGTGACCGGTTTGCCGGCTGGCCCTATACCGTTGAGGTGGTCTCGCGCTTTCAGTCTGCAAAAGACCTGGAGCGCATCATTGCCCGCGTACAGAGTGGCGAGGTAGATATTCTTGTCGGCACCCATAAACTGCTACAAAGCGATTTTGGCTTTCACGATCTCGGCCTTCTGATCATCGACGAGGAACATCGCTTCGGCGTGAAGCAGAAGGAGGCGATCAAGGCACTCCGCGCAGAGGTCGACATCCTCACCATGACGGCGACGCCCATCCCCCGCACCCTCAATATGGCGCTCGGCGGCCTGCGCGATCTCTCCATCATTGCGACACCACCCGCGCGCAGACTCTCGATCAAGACCTTTATACGCGAGCACAGTATTGCGCTCGTTAAAGAGGCGGTTTTACGCGAGACACTGCGTGGGGGTCAGGTTTTCTATCTCCACAATGAGGTAAAAACGATCGAGGAAAGCGCGCGCAAACTCGGCGAACTACTGCCCGAACTGTCGATCGGTGTCGCGCACGGGCAGTTGCGTGAGCAAGGCCTGGAAAAGGTCATGTCGGACTTCTACCATCAGCATCACCACATTCTCGTCTGCTCCACGATTATCGAGACCGGCATCGACATCCCCAACGCGAACACCATCATCATTGAGCGCGCTGATAAATTTGGCCTGGCGCAATTGCACCAGTTGCGGGGCCGCGTGGGGCGTTCGCATCACCAGGCCTATGCCTACCTTCTCAGCCCGCCGCAATCTGTGATCACCTCCGATGCGCAAAAACGCCTGGAGGCGATTGAAGCGGCGGGCGATTTGGGCGCCGGCTATCAATTGGCCTCCCATGACATGGAGATCCGCGGCGCAGGCGAATTGCTGGGTGCTGAACAATCGGGGCAAATCCATCAGGTCGGTTTTTCTCTGTACCTCAGCATGCTGGAAAGCGCGGTTGCTGCACTGCGCCGTGGAGACATTCCCGATATCGATCAACCACTAGACACCGGCACCGAGGTCAAGCTGCACGTACCCGCCCTGATCCCCGAGGACTATCTCCCCGACATCACGACGCGACTTGTGCTTTACAAGCGTATTGCCCAGGCGAGCAACGCGGAGCAACTGCGGGAGATTCAGGTCGAAATGATCGACCGGTTCGGTTTGCTGCCCGAGCCCGTGAAAAACCTGTTTACCGCTGCATTGATCAAGGTGCGCGCTCAGCGGTTAGGGATTAGTGAAATCGATATGACCGACGAGGGTGGTAGTATCGAATTCACCGCCGCGACTGTTGTGGAACCCGCCGCCATCGTGAATCTGATTCAGTCTGATCCGCTGTGCTATAGCCTCTCCGGAAGCGGCAAGCTCAGAGTGAAAAAATCCTTGCCCACCCTCTCCTCAAGGGCCGAGTTCGTCGAAGCACTGATATCACCGTGGCTGGAAGCAGCATGACTGCGGACTCGAGGCGCCTGCACGGCAGTCTGGCGGTCGCGCTGATGCTGACCAGCCTCGCACCACACGCCGCACCCCTGTCCGGTGGCTTTCAGCATTCGGGGTGGTATCAGTTTGAGGTGGTAGTGATGGTCGATACGCGAGCGGAGACGCTGGAAAGCGAGACCTGGCCGCTACTACCAACAGTAGGCTACCCCGCGCGTTGGCGCTGGCTGCAGGACTCCGCAACGCAGCGTTCGCTGGAGGCAGAATATCCCGATGCAGTCGTAACCAGCAGCCCCGCAGGCCATCTGACCGTGCGCCTCCCGGCACCTCAGATTCCCCTGTGGGAACCCGAAACAGAGATGCTCACCGAGGGCGACATGAGCCTCATCGATGACTTAATTATGATCAGTCAAGGCTCGGACACCTTTGGGCTCTTGGCTGAAAAAGCCAGCGATGAGGATACTGACGAGACCGAACCGGAGGCGCCCCGCCCGCTGTTACCGTTTGAACAAATCGCGTCCGCGGAGGAGGAAAGCTCACCGTTGCTCACCCTCGAATCATTAGGTGCGGCCATGCCGGGTGAGGTTGGCGCGGAGGCCCCGATCAATATTCCTTTTGCGCCAGAAATGGACACTGTTTCGCTGGATCCCATCTCCGTGTCGGCAACAGCCATACCGACACCCGCGCCCTTTCTGCAACGCCCTCTCGATCAACTCGCTCCCGGTCTCGCGCGCTACCGACAGAGCAGCGAGGATGACGTGATCGCCGCGGTGTCGTGGTTACAGGGTCCACAGAGCGACACGCTCCCGATTCTGCTCGAAACTGATCACGACGATGGCTACCCGGTATTACAGGGCTTCATTCAGCTGGTGCCGCGCGGCGACAGCTGGCGCCTAGGTCTCAACTTCTGGGCCAATACCCACGGGCATTACCTACCTGAGATTTTTGAGATGCCCGGACCACCGGCTTCGCCGCAGCGTATCGCAGTGTTGGCGCCAGCTGGCAGGCCAAACCTAGACGCCAGAAAGGGAACTGACCTCAGCGACAGCGAGCAGCAAGACACGACAGCGGGGTTTTTGTGGTCCCGGCTTGACGACACCGACTCCAATTCAAATGGGAACAACGGACTTCCGGCGACCGAAATAGCAGCGCCCCTCACCCCAGAGTGGCCATGGCGGCATCTTGTGCATGTTGCCGACACCATCCCGCTGACAGAGAACCGGCTTCGCTACTACGACCACCCGGTCATCAAGGTGCTGGCTATCTGGCGGGAGCTGAGTTGGTATGAGCTCTTTATTGAGGGCCAGAAGCTGATGGACGCCTCGCCCGTTGCCGCCGACTCCGTCGCCACGACGCTTGACGCGTCGGGCGAGTAACACCCCAGCCGAGTGACCTAGCTGACCGACAGATCGGCTTCTGGCGGACTGAGCAACACGGTGCGCGTCGGGAACGCCACCTCGGCACCCTGCCCCTCGATGATCTTCAATATCTTGACCAGCACGTCCTGCTTGACCCCGTGATAGGTCGCCCAGTCGGTCGTGCGGGTGAAGCAGTAAATGAAAAAGTCCAGCGAGGAGGCACCAAACGCGACAAAGTTGACCATCAGCGTCTTGCCCTTATCGATATCGTCGTGCGCCACCAGCATCTCTTTGACCTCCGCCACAATCTGCTCCATTGCAGCTGCGTCGTCGTAGCGGATGCCAATGGTCTCGTAGATGCGTCGGTTCAACATGCGCGATGGATTCTCGAGCGCGACCGTGGAGAACACCGAGTTCGGCACATAGAGGGGTCGCTGGTCAAAGGTGCGGATGCGGGTTACGCGCCAGCCGACGTCCTCGACGGTGCCCTCGATCTCCCGGTCGGGGGATCGAATCCAATCACCAACCGCGAACGGACGGTCCAGGAAAATACTCAAGCCGCCCAAAAAGTTGGCCAACAAATCCCGTGCCGCAAAACCGACTGCAATGCCACCCACGCCGCCAAAGGCGAGCAGGCCAGACACGGAAACGCCGAGAGACTGCAGGATCATGATGCCGGCGATTACCCACAAAACGATGCGACTCAACCGCGCGACCGCGCTGATCGTTGCGCGGTCACTGGAGGCCAGTGCACCACGATGCTCACCGAGTAATTCTCCCTCGATGCCGCCGCTGAGGCGATGTGCCAGCCATCCGAAGAGGAGCAGCAGGGCCGTGTCGGACAGTCGGAGCAGCGCTTCGCGAATCCCGTCGAGTGCAGGGAAAAGACTGAGCGACAGTAAACCGAGCACAACCCACATCACCCATTGAATGGGTGGGAAGATCGCGTAGAGCACCACATCGTCCCATTGCGTTTCGGTACGATCGGCTGCTTTGGTGAGCCTGCGCACAATGCGATAAATCGCATAATGACCGACAACCCCCATGACCATGAGTGCCGCAAAGACGAGCGCGCCAGTCGGGACGTGTAACAAAGCCGCCAGAGGCGCAAGCAGTTCTTCCAAAAACACCATCGCAAACAGTTCCGCTGGGATAACGCCTCTATCCTACCCCAACCTGTCGCCTTGCCCGCCAAACACGCCCACAGCACACCACTGCGAGG
>JADHQF010000127.1 GCA_016778085.1 Luminiphilus sp.
CCGCAGCGGACACCGGCTTGGCGTTAATCAGATCCTGCGGCATCAAGCCTTCACTTTCCGCCATGGAGAGCCGTTCTTTCACCGCGCGCTCAACACGCACGAGACCGACGCGGAACTGGTTTTCTGCCATTTCGCCCACTGAGCGGACGCGACGGTTGCCGAGGTGATCGATGTCATCCACCACGCCCTTGCCGTTACGAATGCCGACCAATGCGCTCATCACGTCAACGATGTCTTCCTTGTCGAGTGTTGCTGAGCCGGTCTTTTCTTCACGGCCCAGACGACGGTTGAACTTCATGCGCCCCACTGCCGAGAGGTCATAGCGCTCTGGAGAGAAGAACAGGTTCTGGAACAGGTTCTCCGCCGACTCCTTGGTCGGGGGCTCACCCGGGCGCATCATGCGGTAGATCTCCACCAGCGCCTCAAGCACGCTGCGCGTGCTGTCTGCGGCCAGCGTGTCCGAAATAAATGGACCGCAGTCGTATTCATTGGTGTAGATCGTCTCGATCGTCGAGATACCCTTCTCGCGTAATTCAGCAAGCAATGCCACCGTGATTTCGGTGTTGCACTCGGCGAGCACTTCACCGGTAGCGGTATCGACAATATTTTTGGCCAGACGGCGCTCCTCGAGGTACTCCTCGGGCACAGAAAGCGCTTCGATACCGGCATCGTCCAACTGGCGGATATGACGTGCGGTGATGCGACGGCCACGCTCTACGATGAGCTTCTTGCCAGCCATGATGTCGAAGGCCGCCATGTCGCCTTGCAGACGCTTGGATACCAGCGTCATGGTGGCCTGGCCCTCTTCACCCAGCTGGAAGGTCGTGGTCTCGTAGAACATCTCCAGAATTTCTTCTGAGTCATAACCCAGGGCGCGCAACAGCACGGTTGCCGGCAACTTGCGGCGGCGATCTATTCGCACAAAAACGAGGTCTTTGGGATCAAACTCAAAATCCAGCCAGGAGCCACGGTAAGGGATGACCCGTGCGCTATAGAGCAACTTGCCGGATGAGTGGGTCTTGCCGCGGTCGTGGTCGAAGAACACGCCCGGAGAGCGGTGCAACTGGGAAACGATAACGCGCTCGGTACCATTGATGACGAAAGTACCGTTTTGGGTCATCAGGGGGATCTCCCCCATGTAAACGTCCTGCTCCTTGATGTCTTTGATCGACTTTGAGGAGGCTTCCTTGTCGTAGATGATCAGTCGGACTTTGACGCGCAGCGCGCAGGCATAGGTGGCGCCGCGCAGCACACATTCATCAACGTCAAACACGGGCTCGCCCAGCGCGTAATCAACGTATTCCAGCGCCGCATTGCCGCTGTAGCTGACAATCGGGAATACCGATTTAAACGCCGCATGCAGACCGTGCTCTCCACGATCCTCCAGCGAGACGCCGTCCTGAGTAAACTTGCCGTAAGAATCCAGCTGTATTGCCAGCAGGTACGGGATATCCATTACCTTGGGTAAGGAACCGAAATCCTTGCGAATACGCTTCTTTTCCGTGTACGAGTATGTCATCAGTACTCCCCTACGGTCTGTGTCGTCCGACCACAACACAAACGATCAAAATTCGAACCGGTTTCACAACCGGGAAAAGGCCGGAGCGCCAATGCGCCCCAGCCCCGTTACGGTGCGTAAACTTCAATAGTACTCAATTACTTGAGCTCTACCGCGCCGCCCGCTTCCTCGATCTGCTTCTTGATGTCTTCTGCTTCGTCTTTGGACGCGCCTTCCTTCACAGGGGCGGGTGCGCCGTCAACGACAGCCTTCGCTTCCTTCAGGCCCAGACCGGTCACCGCGCGAACCACCTTGATCACATTGACCTTCTTCTCGCCACCAGAGGTGAGGATGACGTCAAACTCAGTCTGCTCTGCAGCTGGTGCGCCGCCGGCGTCGCCGCCTGCTGCGGGCGCTGCTACAGCAACGGCTGCCGCTGCAGAAACACCAAACTTCTCTTCCATTGCCTCTACCAGCTCGACAATGTCCATTACGCTCATCTCGGCAATAGCGTCGAGAATTTCGTCTTTTGAAAGTGCCATGTCTTAATCTCCGTTAAATAGATACAGGGTGAGGTCGGGCCTGTCAGGCCGCCTCTTGTTTCTGATCTCGAACTGCCGCCATCACGCGAACCAACTTGCCCGGAACTTCGTTCGCTGTGCGAACCAGCTTCACGACAGGCGCCTGCATGACGCTCATCAGTGACGCCAGCGCCTGATCCCGTGTGGGTAGCTTGGCCAGCACATCGATTTGATCGGCTCCGAGTAGCTGCCCGCTGACCGACAGTGCCTTCACTTCAAACTCCTTGTTGTCTGAAGCGAAATCCTTGAACAATCGTGCCGCTGCGCCTGGATCCTCCATCGAGAATCCAAACAGAGAGGGACCTGTGAGAGTGTCAGTGACACACTCATATTCAGTCCCTTCCAGTGCCCGTTTGGCCAGCGTGTTTCGCACCACCCGGAGGGTGATTTGATTTTCGCGAGCCGAGGCACGCAGAGCAGTCATGTCATTCGATGCGACCCCGCGCGCGTCGGCGATCACAAGCGAAAGCGCACTGGCGGCTGTCTCGTTGACTTCAGCGACGATCGCTTTCTTTTCTTCGAGTCCAATAGCCACTTGGCTTACTCCTTTTGTGGTTGTTCTGGCCGCTGCATACGCTGCGACCCCCCTCGGTGATGAACTGCCTCACCATCTGCGTAGGCAACCGGATTGCTCCGTCATTAAGGCGCCGAAATCAGCGCCACCTACGGTCTTTGACAGCCTTTGGCGTTCCGCGAGGTTGCCCACACTTCCCTGCAAAGACTTCCAAAGTGGGCAGAGCCTGCGTTGCGCCCTGCCCGACCCCCGCAAAAACACACGGGGGCCAGCGACCCCGGGCTCTCGCCCGTGGCCTCAATTCACTGCTTAAAATTCGATCGCGTTGTGATCGATCGTGACACCGGGACCCATGGTCGTAGACAGGGTCACCTTGCGAACGTATATACCCTTCGCGGAAGCTGGCTTGGCCTTTTTGAGGTCAGCCAACACAGCAATGAGGTTGCCCTTGATGGCATCCGGCTCGAAACTGACCTTGCCGATACCGCCGTGGACGATGCCATTTTTGTCACTGCGAAAACGCATCTGCCCGGCTTTAGCATTTTGCACCGCAGCCTCAATATCTGGGGTAACCGTGCCGGTCTTGGGATTTGGCATCAAACCACGCGGCCCCAGCACCTGACCCAGCGTGCCGACTACGCGCATCGCATCGGGGGAGGCAATCACGACGTCAAAGTCCATCATGCCGCCCTTGATCTGCTCGGCGAGATCTTCCATGCCGACAAACTCAGCACCCAGCGCCTTCGCCTTATCGGCGCTCTCGCCCTGAGCAAAGACCGCAACGCGGACGTCTGCACCCGTGCCGTGAGGCAAGGTGGTTGCGCCCCGGACGCCCTGGTCAGATTTGCGCGCATCAACCCCTAGGTTGACCGCCACTTCGACGGTTTCATTGAACTTGGCAGTGCCAAATTCCTTGATCAACGCGACCGCTTCGTCCAGTGGATAGCTCTGGTTAGCGTCCACCTTTTCACGGAAAGCGCGCACTCGCTTGGATAACTTAGCCATTAGTTCACGCCCTCCGTCTCAATACCTGCTGAGCGAGCACTACCTGCGATGGTGCGCACCGCCGCGTCCATATCAGCCGCCGTCAGGTCTGGCCATTTCTGGTTGGCCACTTCCTCGAGTTGTGCTCGGGTCACTTTGCCCACCTTCTCGGTGTTCGGGCGACCGGAGCCACTCTTAATGCCGGCGATCTTCTTCAAAAGAATCGAAGCCGGAGGCGTCTTCTTGATATAAGTAAAGGACTTGTCACTGTAGACCGTGATCACCACCGGAATAGGCAGGCCTGGCTCAACGCCCTGTGTATCAGCATTGAAGGCTTTGCAGAATTCCATGATGTTGACCCCTTTTTGGCCCAGCGCGGGGCCTACCGGCGGCGAAGGGTTCGCCTGACCTGCCGGGATCTGCAGCTTAATATAGCCGTCGATCTTCTTAGCCATGTTGCTTTCTCCTGGGTTCAAACGCCGTTGTGCACGCTATTTATTAGCAGCGAACACGCGGGCTCCCCATCATCGCCACCGGAGTGGCGTTAACGTCGGGTCAGATCCTGTCGATCTGACCCACCCGATCAGGCTTTCTCGACCTGACCAAACTCCAGTTCTACGGGCGTAGAGCGCCCGAAGATCAACACCGCCACATTGAGGCGGCTCTTCTCGTAATTCACGTCCTCAACCACACCGTTGAAGTCGTTGAATGGGCCATCGATAACCCGCACCATCTCGCCCGGCTCAAACACCGTCTTGGGCTTGGGTTGATCAACACCTGCCTCGACGCGTTGCAGGATGACATTGGCCTCGGCATCCGTAATCGGAGACGGCTTGTCGGCCTTGCCGCCGATAAAGCCAAGCACTCGGGGTGTTTCCTTAACGAGGTGCCAAGTGTCGTCATCGAGGTCCATCTGCACCAATACGTAACCGGGGAAGAACTTGCGCTCACTCTTGCGCTTTTGGCCGCCCTTCATCTCGATCACTTCCTCGGTGGGAACAATGATCTCGCCGAACCGGTCCTGCATACCCAGACGCTCAGCCCGCTCATGAATGGCGGTGGCAACCTTCTTCTCGTATTGAGAGTAGGCATGTACGACGTACCACTTTAAAGCCATGTTGCTACCCTCAACCCAAAATCAGTGACGCGAGCCAACCCAGCACGCTATCGAGGCCCCACAAGATCAGCCCCGTGATAATCACAAACACAAACACGATTAATGTGGTCTGCGTGGTTTCTTGCCGTGTTGGCCAGACAACCTTGCGAATCTCCATCCGTGACCCTTTCACCAGCGTAAAAAAGTCACTGCCTTTTTGCGTCAGTGAAGCCACCCACCCCGCGATCAATGCGAGGATCAGCAGCGCTAACACGCGATACAGAATCGGCTGGTCACCGAAATAGCTATTGCCGTAAACGCCGCCGCCTACCAACGCCAACACGACAACCCATTTCAGCGAATCAAGCCTGCCTGCTGCGGCTTCACTCATGTTTAATCTCCACCCCAACCCGAGCCCATGCCCGCGGCCGGCTTTATTCACCGCCCCAGCCTGCTTAGCTGAGGTGGCAGGCCAGGAGGGAATCGAACCCCCAACCTGCGGATTTGGAATCCGCTGCTCTGCCAATTGAGCTACTGGCCTTCCACTCTTCTCATCCGCGCCTCTGGTGCAAAAAAAGGCCTGCTTGCCAGAGACGAAGAAGCCGAACAGCCAAAAAGGCGGTTCGGCTTATCTGTCAGGCGGCTGTGCAGCCGCCACTTTTTAATCAGTCGAGGATCTTGGCGACGACGCCTGCACCTACCGTTCGGCCACCCTCGCGGATCGCAAAACGCAGGCCCTCTTCCATCGCAATCGGGGCAATCAGCTCAGCAACAAAGTTGATGTTGTCACCCGGCATCACCATC
>JADHQF010000128.1 GCA_016778085.1 Luminiphilus sp.
TCCGCGCCTGTAGCAACGTGGTCGCTCACCGCAACCGCGTCGTAGCCAAAGGCCGCACCGGTTGGTACGTTGATGACGGTAGCGTAGCCGTAAAGACCGCCACCCTGCCAAGTTGCCATGAACTCGGAATCGCCAGTCTCATCGCCTGTCTTTGACTCCGCAAGCCATACACCATCAGTACCTGTGATGTTTGACCATGCGTCGACCAAAATCTGACAGTTTGCGGGCACACCATCTGCGTTGTGGGTAATCGCCGCAGCAGCGTTGGTCTTGCTACCTGCAGTTTGGTCAATGAGGACATCCGAATCTGGGTCCAACTGACCCATCTCGATCACTTCGATGTAACCCACCTGAGTCCGACCGATGCCGGTGTTGTCGAAATCAGTGAGAGAAACAGGAGGATCGCTTATCTGCTTGTCAGTCGCGTACTTGAGGCTTCGGAACTCAACCCCACCTGCCGGAATGGCTGGGACAGTACAGGAGTTGTCGCCCGTCACTAACTTGGCGCCACCAGCTTCAGTCGCTGAAATCGCGAATGAAAAGTGGTCCTGAGGCGACAGGTAAAGGTTAAAGTCGATCACTTCCTGAGAGTTCTGAGCTTCAAGAACTCGCACCTTCACGGCCTTGTGCCCTTCGGTCGTGTTGGCGATGTTGATCAGAGTGTTGTTGTCATTCTCAGCTGAGTACCAAGGATAGATCAGGGTTTCACCTGTACCCCGCTCATTAATATACATAGCCGCGTGTGCAGCGGACATGACTACCGCTGAGGCTGCACCGACGGCCAGTGGCAATACCTTCTTGTTCATGATCACTCCTAAAAGTTGTCAAACGTTTGATTGTGTCTCTAAGCCCAGCAACCCTAGCTATGCTAGCTCGTCGGTCCTACGAGTCGCGTGGCCACAGCAAACGCAGGACCGAAGCTCCTCAGGCTCGTCAACGGGGAGAACGTATCACAGGAAATGCACAACCCTCAAGTGAAGGAATGGTACTTTTTACGCCTACCATCGCTACAAATTCCCATTACGAGCTGCCCAGTAACTGTGACGGGTAGATTAACGAATTTATTCCCCGATTTCTTGATAAAGGTACCAATTGCCATCGATCAATAGCCAGTCCTCGATCAAAGCGGTGCTCAGCGCTTTATGGCGGGGCGGCCTGTAGACAATCTCGCCCGAGACTTTACACCGTTTTACCGGCTGAACCCCGGGGCAACTCACACTCTGCACCGTCGCAGACAGCCACATTCCCGCACCTCCCCAACGTGAAGAGTACCGCGATACGCTCTCGGTGGTGCGATACGCCGGCGACGCGAATTGATAAGCGTCCTCATAATCGTCAACCATCAGCGCATCGAAGCGTTGCTGAGCCCGGGCTGCAACGATCTCCTCAGGACTCATAGGATCCAGAGATGCGCATGCACTGAGCACCACAGCCAAGATCGTGGATACAAGCAGTTTCTGCATAGCTACCTCAGTTTTCTCAAAAATCTGCATACAAAGCGGGTTTAAAAGAGATTTGCGACAGCTCAATCACCGGTTACCGGATCAAAATTGACGGGGAGGTCCTCAAAATTGGTCAACCCGCGCATTCTAGAACGCATTTCGAGATTCAAGTCGCGGAGATCCTGATCAGACTCCATGACGCGGGGCGTGATGAAAATCAGCAGTTCGGTCCGCACGGAGGTTGTGTTCGTCGTGCTAAATAGCGCACCGACGAGGGGAATATCCTTGAGCACGGGCACGCCGCTCTGCCGCTCGGTCTCGCTGTCGCGAATCAAACCGCCCAGCACCACGGACTCTCCGGATCTGATAGCGACCCTCGACTTGACAGCGCGCTGATTAAAACTGCGCTGCTTCGTGGCCGTGTCGACCGGACCGACATCAGTCACAGATTGTTCAATATCCAGCGTCACCAGCCCACCATCGTTCACCGATGGCGTCACCGTCAATTGCACACCGGTGTCTCTATAAGTAATGGAATTCTGAACGGTACCGCCATCGGTTACCGTGGACTGGCTCTGTATGGGCTGCTGATCACCCACATTTATAGCGGCCGTATGGTTGTCGAGCACCATAACCGACGGCGTGGAGATGACGTTGAGTAGGGAGTCCTCCGCCAGGGCATTCAACACTGCTTTCGTCGTCTCAGTGGTCATGGTGTAAGAAAACCCCGCCTGAGGCTGCAAATTACCCCCGACGTCGAGTAAGCCCCGCCCACTGTCGCCCCCACCCAGATTGTTATCAAACGCCCACTCCAAACCATATTGAAGATCGTCGGTGAGAGTGACCTCAACAATACTGGCCTCAATCAGCACCTGCGTCGCCACGACATCGAGTTTGCTCAGGATACGCTCAATTTTCTGGTACTCGTAAGGCGTTGCGTACACCAGCAAGGAGTTGTTGTAGTCGTCTGAGACCACGCGCACGTCATCCCCGAGATCAAACGTGCCGCCCCCAGAACCGCCGCTGCGTCGCTTGCCGGCACCATCAGAGCCACCGCCGCTGGTCGCCTCAGTCATACCGGGCGCCACACCGCCGGTTGAGGAAACACCACCGCTCCCACCACCATAAATCGTGCTCAGAAGGCTCGCCAGCTGGCCCGCGTTGCCGTTTCTCACCGGGTAGACCTGAAGAATGGGTTCCGACGCGGGGTCTTCTATGCTGTCCAGCTCCTCGATCCAACCTTGCACCGTCTGGATGTAATGTGCTCTCGGCGACACAACCATGATGCTGTTTAGGCGCTCCACCGGCATAACCCTTACCATGCTGGCTATACCTCCAACGCCGTCAGCAGGACCCGAGGTAGCCAAAATATGCTCTAACTCTGCGAATAGCTCCTCGACGGTGGAATTGGCCAGCGGAAAAATTCCCACTGATTTGCCGGCAAGCTGATCCACATCGAATGTGGTGACAATATCCAACCACCCCTGCAACTGTAGCTGCGTGCCCGCCAAGATCAGCAGGTTGCGGCCCGAATCAACCCTTACGAAGGCATCGTCTCGCGCAACCGGCTTCAGAATATCTGCCATCTCGTTAGCGCTGATGTACTGCAAGGGCACGATCACGTTGCTGTAGCCTACACCCGGCTCAGAGGTAAAGCTGGGCACGGTTGAGCGGATATTACCCGAGGCGCTGATAAAGAAGCGGTCATTGGGCCCGCGAATCATGAGTACATTATTGTTCCGCAACAGGGATTCTAGGATGGGTAATAACTGGTCTCTGGGGATGGGCGAGCGGGTTCTCAGGGTGATCTCTCCCGGCACCTGATTCTCTATGACATAGTCAAGACCTAACGTATCGCCCAGAATGGTATGAATCACTTCATTGAGCGGAGCCTGCTCAAAGTTCAACATCACCGCCTCGCCGTCAAGCCGTATGGGCGGTCTCGCCGGGGGCAGCTTAGCGCCCTCGTCATTACCGATAAAAATCGCTGGCTCGCTCGAGAGATCAGGTGCCTCAATCGGGACATCCGCAATCTGAGCCGTATCGCCTTTTGCCGGAGTGGCACTCGCACCGCCGGCGGCCATCTGCCCCGAATCATTCGCAGGCGGCGCAGTGGCGCAAGCCGAGAGACACAGGCTTAAAATCAACGAAGGCGCTGACTTACCGAGGCGTCGCAACATCACCAATACCGATCTCGTTATCATGAAACTTTTTACCTACTACGGCGCTCAACATACTGAGAGTCACCGGAGTCCAATGACGGGATAAACGCGCTGTTTATTCAGATTTTGTTCATATTACGGGTTGCGGTCCTTCGCCTGCGCTTCCATTTCTTGCTTCTGGCGCCTGGCAATGGACTCAAATGTCACCGGACCATCATACGCTGGGGGGGACGGGTTATCGCCCTCTCCCTTACCCGCAGTATTCACGCTAGTCGCGGGCTCCCGTCTGGGGGACACGGCAACACTCTGTGGCATGGGCAACGAACTGGCCATCGCCAATTCTAGCGAGGCCGTGCCACCCGCCGCGTCGACAAAGTGCGCTGAGCGCAGCTCCGTGCTCTGCAAGACCCATCCCCCGATCGAATCTCCGATATACAGCCGCACTCGCTCCTGCGCCGGATCGAACAAAATTACACCCCCGCGGTCACCTGAGGAGAACACACCCAGCAGCTGATGGCCCTCCAGTAGGCGTCGGTCGACACTTTGCTGATCCGGCTTTGGGACCACCGCCACCTCAGGTGCGGGCGGCTCCATCGGTCTGCGAGAGGTCGAAAAAAGTGGTCGAAAAATAAAGTCCAGGCTCTCTTCCTCGGTCATGCTGAGTGAGGCAGGCTTGCCGGGAGTGGCCACCGTCAGTTCCGCGGGCATTATGGGCTCCACCGCAGGTTGCCAAAAAATATTCGCAACGAGCAACGCTAGGCCGATGCCTGTGCATATCCCAATCTCTTTTAGATATGTGCCTGGCCAGCTCAATAAAAATTTTGCCTTCATCATGCTGTCACCCTGAGCGCGACAACCCGTAACCTGACGGTCAAAAAGTCAGGCGTTTCGTCATCGTCTCGACGAGATCGGCGTTTACGCTGGATATCGATGGAGACTGTTGCCAGCGCAGGAGAATGTTGAGAAACCGCGACCAAAAACGCATCAAGTGCAATCGGCGGACCATCGAGACTCAGTTCGACAGCTAGCTGGTCGAATAAACCGACCTCTTTTTCCTGATCGTCGATGTCCTGCGCGGCAGACACCGCCAGCTGGCTCCCCACGACTGTCAAGCCAGCCTCCTCGGCGAACCCTCGAAGGGTCTGTTGTAATCTGGCTCCTGTCGCGTTCGCATCATCCGCCCGGGGGTACGCCAACCCGTCAAGCGCCCTTGAAAACGCCTGCGCAGCAACTTGCAGCTCTTGTGCGGTAGCCTCGTAGCCCAACATGCGTGCAATTCTGGGTTCATAACGACCACTTTGCTGCAGGCTATCCAAGAGGGACGCGGACACTTTTAATAGGGCGGTCATCACCAAAATCACAAGACCGCCCAGGGTCGCCCCTATTACCCAGCGCGCCTCCGTCGGCAATTGTTCAAACCACGCTCTCATCGGGCACCCTCCGGCGTAAGCGTCATGGTAAGAGTGAATCGCTCGCGACTGGCTCGATTGTCCAACGTGAAGGCAGCGGGTGCGGTCACCTCGGAAAACGACCCGGCCTCTACCATCGCCGCCTGATAATCAGCCGCATTCACCGCTAGCCCGGAGACTGTAAGCACATCTTCTTTGATCGACAGGCGATTCAGGTAGACCGAGTCGGGGGTGGCGGCAGCCACCTTATGCAGCCAGGGCCGGTAGGAAACATGCTCTGAAAAGAAGCGCTCGGCCTCAGACACGCGTTCCTGAGCCTTGACAAGTGCGCCGCGCACGACAACGACCCCCTCTGACCGCTGCTCCGTCGCCGCGAGCATCGCACTGTATTGCTGCGCAGTCTGGAAAGACCAGATAACAGGAATCGCAGCGAGGAACGCCATACC
>JADHQF010000129.1 GCA_016778085.1 Luminiphilus sp.
GCCATTCACACCAGTTTGCCTGGCGACAATAGAGTACTGGAACCACCTGATCCATTCCGAACTCAGCAGTGAAACGGTGCATCGCCGATGGTAGTGTGGGGTTTCCCCATGTGAGAGTAGGTCATCGCCAGGCTTCAAAACAATAAAACCCCCAGCTTAGGCTGGGGGTTTTTTATTGGCCGCTGTTTTGTGGGCGCCTCGCGACACTCTGGCAGGAACGGGTCGCCGTGTCCCATTTTGTGTTCCCGCGCAATGCAGGGCCAGTATTTGACTACTCCTCGGGGCAGTACTCAGAGGGTGAGAACTGCGGCAGAGAGCAGTCAATTCTGTCCACCTGACAAGAGAGCGTCTTTTTAATGAAGTTGCCGCTGGGCAAGGTAAGCGTCACGGTGATCTGGTCCGGATCCGGGTTGGTATCGGGATCTACCGGCGTGGGGTCTTCCGCGACGGTAAACGGATAGCCGATAGCACCGGGTTGGCTTCTGCTTGGGAGCGGCACCGTGATGGAACCCTCAACTGCGGAACAGCCGCCACTGCCTTCAAATGTGACCGTTGTCAGGCCGGGCGGTGGGTTGTTGTAGAAGTCTGACACGTACAGCATGTAGGTTCTGCCCGAGAGATTGCTGGGCTCGCGACCGTTACTGTCGACGATCAGCATGTCATACCCCGCGGCGTCTGGGCTGAGAATAATCTCCAGAGATTGGGAAAGATTGAGTAGCTCGCGTGAACAGATACCCGCATCCTCATCTTCCTGTCGGCAGAGTACTCCGTTGTAATGGCCATCAGGCAAAGAGGATCCTGCGGACGCCGCAGGACTGTCGTTCAGATCAAATACGCCGTTACTGTTGAAATCGTAAAAGAATTCCTCGAAGCCCGCCAAGCAGACATCATCAGCTGTGGCAGGATCAGAGCAGTTGGCACGTTGCATCGGCGTGTAGAGTCCGTCTTCATTGTGATCGGTAAACGCCTCGGTAAGATTGGTCCAGCGCTCCCCTTCGTCGTAAAAGCCGTTGCCATTGCTGTCAACGAAGCTTTCCTCGCCGTTCACGATGAGTGTGAGCGTGCTCCGTCCACCGCGCGGCGCCCCCGGCGGATTAATTGCCGGATCCGCAATATCGTCGGGGCAGGGGCCATGATTTACCTGGTGCGACGGGCAGTCGTAGCGATTGGGCAGTGAGGGATCCAGATTCTCGTTGATAGTGATCGGTGTGGAGTACTGGTCAACGGTCGCAGAGAATCGGGGGTTTTGACTGGTCCAAACGACCTCGCAGTCACCACCCTCAGTAACACAACTGCCCAAAATGCGGCCAAATTCTGTTGTGAGGGTCCCAGCCGTGCCGTCAGGCACCGGATTGTTAAATTTATCGGCTAACTTCACAAAGATATCGGTACACAGCCCGTCGGTATCCAGCGAGCCCGAGTAGTAAACCGATGGCGTGTAGCTCAACAGTTCCTGGCAGAGCAGATCTGAGCCGTACCCTGTTGGTACAGTCCCGCCGGTGCCATACGGATTAGCGTGGCGGGCGCTCAGTGAAATCGAATTCTGATCGGCGACCCCGGTAGATACCACTAGTACTTTTGACGATGTACTGGGTTCTTCGGGCTCTTGAGCACCGTTTTCATTGAGGTCGATATAAGCAAGTACCTGTATCGGTGAGGCCACTGATCCCGCGAGCACGCGGGTCGAGACTGAGCCGTCGACAGCGCTTTTGGCTGTGTCGGTATTCGACCTGCCCCCGCTCTCACCGGCGCTGCTGTCATAGTCACAAAACGTCGAGCCCTCGCAGGCGAGTTTTGAGTCGCCGACTCCTTGGATCAAGGAGAAGTTGACCCTTGAATCGACCACGGCATTACCCGCGCCGTCCTCTACCTTGAAAAAGATATTGGCTGATTCGGAGAGATCAGAGGCGGAACCTGTGCCCCTCAAAGCGATCAATTTTGTGCTGGTCCTCTCATTGTCAAAAATGATCGCCTCGCCCAGCACTGGTGCAATGCTCACGGTCCCGGTGGCCTCGGCCCCTGAGGAGGCCAAGGTTGCGGTGATAAACTCGTCACCCTCGCAACCGTCTGCGGTGAAGTTCACCGTAATTTTTGAACCTAATGTGACGGGGCTGGGAGGGTCGGATACGGCGAGGTCGCCGAAAAGGCAATTGCTGCTAAAAGTTAGCGTTTCCTGGGTTGTCACCGGGTCCAGATTGTCATCCACAACGACCAGCGTGAGGGTAGCCGTACCACCTGCAGAAATCTGACCGGTCGGGGCAACCTTGATGACGCCCTCTACAAAAATACCGGCGTCATCGATGTGGCCCAGCTTGCGGGTATCTGCGGGTATCGCTGTCGTGATGGAAAAATTGATGGACCCATCTGATTCAACCTCATTCAGGGTGACTGAAGCGGTCAAAGTGCCGGCCCCAGCTACTCCATCTTCGGCGACATATAACACCGCGACACCGTCATCATCGGTCAGGGCAGTGCCACTCTCAGGTACCAATCGCCCCAATGTTGTTGAGGCAGAGACCACTTCCTGTGGGGCCGGCAGACCATCAGGGTTCGTAACGCTAACGAGAAAAACACCCTGCTGGACCGGGCTAATTTCGGTTATCGATTGGCCTTGTGTGTCTGTGATTGTGACATCGATCTTCGCACCCTGTGGTTCCGGTGCAGGAACAAACGGTGCAGGAACAAACCCGGCGCCGTTGTCACTGTCACCACCGCCACCCCCACCGCATGCGCTGAGTGCGATAGCTAGCAAGAGAGCGAATATCGGATGTTGCAAAGGGGAGATCCATCCATAGATCATCAGTTTTCTCCAAATTCCATTTTAGAGCCGGCGTCTTCTGCCATCCTGGCACCGCCGATCACCATAATAGCGATGACGCCACACTATCACGATAGCCTGGCAAAGCCAGTGACTTACTGCCAACTCAATATTGTCTGACGCAAGCCGGTCTAGATATTCACTGTCTTAACACGCTGTTATTCTGCTGCTATGCAGCCGTCACCCACACCTCAACCCCTGCCCGATTTAGCTGTGAGCGTGGTGCTGCATTTCAGCCCGCTTGAGCAACTGCAGGCGCTATTGGATTCGTTAAGTAACGCTGCCGTTGAGGCCGAGCTGAGTCGCGTCGAGGTGATCTGTGTGGACCATAGTTGCGATGCTGATTACGTCGCTAGTTGCCAAACATTTATTGAGGCTTATGTTGATGAAGCGGCTGGTGACAATGGCCTACAGCTTAGTCTACTGAAGCCTGACGCCAATCGGGGTTACGGAGCAGGCCATAACCTCGCGATGTCCCAGATCGAGAGCCAGTTTCATCTCATTATGAATCCTGACGTGGAGCTCGCCCCGGACGCGTTCAAGTTGGCGCTCGATACGTTGAAACGTCAGCCCAACATTGCGCTACTGGCGCCCCAAGGATTCAGCCCGTCGGGCGAGCCGGAATTTTTAGCAAAGGCCTATCCCTCTGTTTGGGTGCTGGGGTTGCGGGCTTTGGCACCACATTGGTTAAAAATCCGATCGGGTGGGGCGCTGGCGCGCTACGAGATGCGAGACATGCCGAACGAGACGACGTTGAGGCCGATCACCCTGGCCTCCGGCTGTTGCATGTGGGTGAGGCGTGCGGTTTTTGACGGTGTCGGTGGATTTGATGAGTCCTACTTCCTGTATTTTGAGGACCATGACTTGTCACTGAAGTTGGCTTCACAAGGCACTGTGATGGAACACCAAGATATCCGGATCGTGCACCATGGTGGTGGTGCGTCGCGAAAGGGCTTCCAGCATATCCGATGGTTTGTTGCCGGCGGGGCACGGTTTTTTAACCGCTGGGGCTGGCGATGGTTCGGGTAAGCGCTGAAGCCATGAGATACTGCTCCCATGGCTGAATCAGAATCGAATCCGGTGGCTGCCCAAGACGCATTGTGGGAAGCGGAGTGCGCCCGCCGCACCTTGCTCAGTCACCTCGGTATCACACCGTTGGTGAGTCGATTTGATCCCATTGCTGCCAAACCGGCCCGACGAGTTGAGCTACCGACTGGCTCTAACGATGTGACGCCTTCAAATGGCTCTGCGACACCGAACGGCGGCGATGATATGCAGGCCGCACAGCTGCGGGAAATGTTGCGTGGCGATGCAGATGCAGGCGTCTCAAACGAAGAGGCAGGCACTAGATCGCGAGCGTCCGCTGAAGTGGCAGACGATGCGTCCGCTGATAGCAGTGAGCCGCCTGCCGATACCAAGAGTGGCGTGAAGCCTGATACGCCCCTCTCCTTATTGCTGGTCACTAGCGGCGATGTGCTGTGGGTGGAGGCACTTGAAGACCAGCTCCTGAGACAGGAGCAGCTACAGTTGATCGCCGCCATGGCGCGCGCCATTCGGGGCGCATCGGTTCGCTGCGCCCATCAGCAGTTTGATTGGCCTCCTGCCGCGGGGTCTGCCATTGCGGCGTCGGAGGGCATGGAAGGCATGCTCTCGGGCTTTCTGCAACGGCTGACCAGCGATCATGCGACCCGGTATATCGTAAAGCTCGGTGCCAGTGAGGTGCTACTTGCCTCGGATCTGCCGACCCATCAGATTCCGTCCAGTCTAGAGATGCTGAGAGAGGGCTCGCTCAAGCAGTCGGCGTGGTCTGTATTAAAACCACTGCGCGCTGGTGACTGATGCACAAATATCACTGCGGGCCCTGAGTGACCCCGCGGACCTCGAGCAGCTACAGCCACTTTACGAGCAGTCAGATGGCCCCTCGTACGATTTTTTTAAAGGCTTGCTGGATCAACCTCACTGTAAAGCCTGGTGTTTGTTAAAAGACAAACAGCCGGTGGCCGCGATCTGGTACCAATGCGCGACAGAGCAGGCGGACATGATTGACCTCAGGGTGTTGGCCTCTGAGCGGCGGCAAGGCTTCGGGCGTCAGTTGCTCTGGGCCTCCTTGACTGCGCTGGGGGACGTCAGCGCCGTCGCACTGGAGGTGCGCTCATCTAATGCGGCAGCGCGGGCACTCTATCAGTCGTTGGGTTTTAGTGAGACCGGCGCGCGACGCAATTACTATGCCACCCCTGATGGCCGAGAGGACGCCGTATTGATGACGCTGACACTCAATATCGGTGGCAGCGTAACGTGAACACCATGTCCCACATGCTGAAGGCCGTTGACCCAGATTGGCGCATTGAAATGGGCGGGTCCGAGCATCATTGCCCACAGAGGGAGTGCAGGTTATGAACATTGTTGAGACTGACTATTGGTGCCTC
The DNA here is from genome assembly GCA_016778085.1 of Luminiphilus sp. Lineage (GTDB taxonomy): Bacteria > Pseudomonadota > Gammaproteobacteria > Pseudomonadales > Halieaceae > Luminiphilus. The sequence goes on from JADHQF010000129.1 coordinate 5,245, forward strand.
ATGTTGCCCCCCGAGTGGTCGGCAGAGGAAGAAGACGGCAGTGTGCTGATCACCGATCAGGATGGTATTGGTGAGCTGGCGATCACCACGCTGGTCCGCGAGCCGGAGGACGGGCCAGAGACGACTCTTTCGGAGATCGCTCAAACGGAGTCGCCG
>JADHQF010000130.1 GCA_016778085.1 Luminiphilus sp.
ATTAGCACCGCGCTGTATGCCCGGGAAAAGACGGGTGAAGGACAGCACATTCGCCTGTCTATGCTTGACGCCATGCTGAGCTTGTTCTGGCCGGAAGCCATGGCGGGGCTGACCTTCGCTGATAAGGAGTTCGATGTGCGTAAATACCAGGGCGCGATGGACCTGATCTATGAGACGAGAGATCGATTCATTACGGCGGGCGCGATATCCGACAAGGAGTGGCAGGGCATGTGCCGCGCGCTTAACCGAGAGGACCTGATTGAGCACCCGCACTTCAACACGGCGCAAGGGCGATTTACGCACAACAGTGAGCGCAAGGAGATTACCGCCGAGGAGATCAAGAAGTGGTCGAGCGAGGAGATCCTTGCGCGCTTCGATAAAGAGGGGGTGCCGTGCGCGCCGATTATCGATCGTTCCGAGTTACTGGACCATGAGCAGGTCGTTGCCAACGGATCTATAGATCGTCTTCATTTCGAGGAATTTGGTGAGGTACGTCAGGCGCGCCACCCGGCGAGATTTGATAAAACACCCGCAAGCGTGTCGCGACCGGCGCCCAGATTAGGTGAGCACGGGCGAGAGATTCTTGCGGCCATCGGTTATGACGACGAGGCGATTGAGGCATTAATTACCGCAGGCCGGGTGCTTGGGTAGCAGGGGGTAGGGGAATGTCTGGGCAAAAGACGTGTTTGGTTATCGGCGCGGGCGCCGGAATCGGCGGCACGGTAGGGAAGAGGTTTGCCGAGGGGGGCTATCACGCCGCACTGTGTCGACGCAGCGACGTGGATGGACTCAACGGCATGGTTGAGGACTTCAAGGGTTCCGGCCTGTCAGCGAGCGGGCACTTGCTGAATGCGGTGGATGATGGCGCGCTGGAGAACGTGATTGAAGAGGTCGAGGCCATCGGTCCGATCGATACCGTGTTGTATAACCTCGGCGCCCAGGTCGGTAACCGCTCTCTGGATGACACGCCGCTCAAAACTTTCGAGCTAGGGTGGCGAATGGCCTGCTTTGGCCTGTTCCGCGTGGCCAAGGTGCTGGTGCCGCTGATGATCGAGCGGGGGCATGGCACGATTCTGGTCACGTCAGCTACGGCTGCCATGAGGGGAAACAGCGGCCAGCACTCTCATGCCGCGGCGATGGCGGGGCGTCGGCTACTCTGCCAGACCCTGAACGCTGAGTACGCGGCGCAGGGTTTGCATGTGGTGCACATTCTTGTTGATGGCGCAGTTGATGCGCCGGATACCCTCGGCAAGATGCTGGGCGCCGAGCGCTTTGAGGCGCTGAGGGAGGCCAAGGGCAAGGATAAAGACGGCTTGCTCCTGCCCGAGAAGATGGCGGAGACCTATTATCATCTCGCGCAGCAGCATCGCTCAGCCTGGACCCATGAGCTTGATCTGCGTGCCTACTCTGACCTTGCCTGGTGGAATCATGAAGTCCACATTTGACGACTCATCTTTCGTTCAGTTGCCGCAATGAGCCTGACTGTGGAACCCTCCGGGGCAAGTTGTGGGGCAGCGATTACAGGAGTGCAGCTCAATCAAGCCTTGTCCGGTGACTTGGTGGCGGAAATCCGAGCGCATTGGCTGGAGCATAAGGTGGTCGCCTTTCCCGATCAGCAGCTAACACCCGCTCAGTTAGTGGCATTCAGTGAGCACTTTGGCGACATCGGTCAGGATCCGTTTTTTGGGCACATCGACGAGCACCCGCAGGTGGCTGCTATCCAACGAAATGCTGATGAGACGACCAGCATATTTGCGGAGATTTTCCACAGTGATTGGAGCTTTATGCCCGTCCCGCCTGCGGCCACTGCGCTGTATGGCATCACGATCCCCCCGGTCGGCGGCGACACGCTGTTCGCTGACCAGGTGGCTGCCTACGAGCATCTGCCCGATGATCTGCGGAACAGGGTAGAGGGTCTTAACGCCATTCACTCAGCCGCCTTGGGTTATGCGCCTGATGGTGCATACGGTGAGGCCGATCAGGAGCAGGGGCGGAGCATGAAGATCCTGCCAAGCGAGAGGGCGCTCGAAACCTATGAGCATCCACTCGTCAGAACGCACCACGAGACTGGCAAGAAAGCGTTATTTTCCTCTGCTGCTTATATCAAGGGTTTTGTGGGGCTGGAAAAAGAAGAGAGCGACGCACTGCTGATGGAGCTTTACGTCCACCAGAGTCAGCCCCAGTTTGTCTACTCGCACCGCTGGCAGGCGGGCATGCTGGTCATGTGGGACAACCGGTCACTGCTGCATGCCGCGACGGGCGGTTATGATGGTTATGATCGTCTTTTGCACAGAACCACCATCTCAGACACTCAGTTTTAGTCAAGGAGCCCAGCCGTGTCATCCACTATTGAATTCCTGTTCGACTTTGCAAGCCCTAACGCCTACCTGTCTTACCATGTACTCACCGGCGTCGCCGAGCGGAACGGCGCAACGCTGACGCTCACCCCCGTGTTGCTGGGGGGGTTATTCAAGCTCACTAATAATCAGGCGCCGATGGTGGCTTTTGGCGAGGTCAAGGGAAAGCTCGACTACGACATGCTGGAGACCCAACGGTTCATCGCAGCACACCAGCTCGATAAGTTCACGTTCAATCCCCATTTTCCGATCAACACTATTATGTTGATGCGGGGCTTCATTGCGGCGCAGCAGCTGGGCGTGGTCGATGATTATGTGGCAGTGAATCTGTCTGCCATGTGGGAGCAGGAGCAGAATATGGGCGATCCTGAGGTGGCAGCCGGCGTGTGGCAGTCAGCGGGTCTGGACGCTGCCGCACTCGTGGACGCGATTCAGACGCAGCCAGTGAAAGATGCGTTGCTGCACAACACGCAGCAGGCCGCTGAGCGCGGCGCTTTTGGTATACCTACCTTCTTTGTCGGTGACGAGATGTTTTTCGGTAAGGAACGCATCATCCAGATCGAGGAGATGATTCAGCAGTCCGGCTGAGTGTCGCCGACTTGGAATGATGCATAGCGGTCCGGTTTGCGGCTAGCCGAGCGACCTAAAGTACTTTATGCAACGCATCGAGCATGGCGTTGGGCGCCTCGACCATGATCGTGTGCCCTGCGCCGGGCAGCACCTCAACCACCGGCGAGGGAATCGCCTCCTGCAGGGCACGAGTACTGCGCACGGGTGTCAGTCGGTCTTCGGCCCCAAGAATGAGAAGAGCAGGGCACGTGACCTTGCTAGCCTGATCGGTGCCCGATGCGTACTCATTGCACGCGCGCATATCATGAAATAACACCCCGGGGCCTGATCGCTCATAGAGTCGCAATGTGTTGCCGATCATCCAGATGCCCGAATTTCGGTTGCCGCCAAACTGATGGCGCTTGCTGAAGCCCCATTGGGTCAGCATGTCAAACGCGGCGTGATCATCCGCCTCGGCGGCATTGAGGATGGCATCTGACACCGGCATCGGCGAGGTGGTGCCAACCAGTGCAATCGCTCTAACGCGATCGCTGTGCGAGGCCGCGCACTCGAGCGCGATCAGGCTGCCCAGGCTGTGACCCACCAAAGCAGCATTGGAGATCTCCAGAGTATCCAAGACTGCGATCACCCAGCCGGCCATCTCTTCTACCGTGACCATCGGGCTTCCCGTAGAACGCCCATGACCGGGCAGGTCCACTGACACGACATTATTGCCGTGTCGCGCAAAATGGCGGCTCGCCAGGGTCCACACCGTGTGGTCCATGCCGGAGCCGTGGATAAATACGACGGTGGGCTTGTCGGCCTCGATCTCTCGGGAGTTGGTGTAGCAGTAAGCTGTCTCGCCGTTAACCTCAATGCGCATCAGCGACTGCCTCCTGCTGCCTTGCCCGCTGCACGCAGGCCCTGCTTCAGGTCTGCTATCAGGTCCTTGGGGTCTTCAAGGCCAATTGAGAGGCGAATCGTGCCTTCGCCAATGCCGCCCGCGGCAAGCGCCGCAGCGTCCATCCGGTGATGGGTGGTGCTCGCCGGGTGAATGACCAGTGATTTGGCGTCACCAATGTTGGCAAGGTGTGAGAACACACTGAGCGCATCAACAAAGGCGATGCCTGCTTCACGCCCGCCTGCCAGATCGAAGCTGAATACGGCGCCACATCCGTTGGGCAGCAGCTCCTTGGCGAGTGCTTGGTCGGGATGGCCCTCGAGCTCAGGGTATCCGACCCGCGTGACCTGCTCCTGCTCAAGCAAAAACGATGTGATGGTGCGGGTATTCTCGACATGGCGGCTCATGCGCACGCTGAGGGTCTCGATGCCCTGGAGAATGTGAAACGCCGACGTAGGGGCCATACAGGCCCCAAAGTCACGAAGCCCTTCTTTGCGTGCCCGCTGGATCATTGCAGCAGGACCGAATTCTTCAGTGAAAATTAAGTTATGAAACCCTTCGTAAGGCTCTGACAGAGTTGGAAATTTCCCCGACGCTTCCCAGTCAAACTGGCCGCTGTCGACGAGTAGCCCACCAATCACGATGCCATGTCCGCTCAGGAATTTGGTGGCCGAGTGTTGAATGATGTCTGCGCCGAGCTCGAAAGGCTTGATCAGGTAGGGCGTGGTCGTGGTGGAGTCCACCATCAGGGGTAGCCCGGCGGCATGCGCAACCTCGGCAATAGCCGGAATGTTCAGGACATCAAGGCTGGGATTGCCCAGCGTCTCACCGAATACCAGGCGAGTGTTGTCCTGAATCGCGTTGGCGAACGCCTGAGGGTCGCGGGGGTCCACGAAGGTCGTTTCGATGCCAAACCGCGGCAGGGTGTAGGCCAGAAGATTATGGCTGCCGCCATAAAGCGCTGCGGAGGCCACGATATGTGAGCCGGCACCCATCAACGTGATGATAGCCAGATGAAGCGCTGCCTGACCGCTGGCCGTCGCAATAGCACCTACGCCGCCTTCCAGCGCCGCGATGCGCTCCTCGAGCACGGCGTTGGTGGGGTTACTGAGCCGCGAATACACGTGTCCGGCGCGCTCAATGTTGAACAGCGATGCCGCGTAATCCGAGTCGGGGAAGCAAAAGGATGCCGTCTGGTAGATCGGTGTCGCTCTCGCGCCCGTCGCGGGATCAGGTTGCGCACCGGCATGTAGCGCCAGTGTGTCGAGGCCTGGGTAGTCAGGTCCTGCCATGATGTGCTCCTTGTGGCGTCACGCCGTCAGATACTGAGGCCGCCGAGTTTCGTCTCCAGGTATTCTTCAATACCCTCACGTGCGCCCTCCCGGCCCAAACCGCTCTCTTTCATGCCACCAAAAGGCGCCGCGGCGCTGGTGGGGTTAATGTCGTTGATACCTATAATGCCAAACTGTAGCTGTTCAAAGGTGCGTAACGCCCGGGCCAGGTTCTGGGTATAGATATAAGCCGCCAAACCATAGTCTGTGTCGTTGGCCATGGCGATCACATCGTCCTCGTCGTCAAAGGGCACCAC